>NZ_JAPMOU010000061.1 GCF_028858535.1 Spartinivicinus poritis | reverse complement strand
TCCATTATGAATGCTCGAGTATACAGCTTTTTGCCTGCTAACATAGTCCCCCAGGAATCCATATAGAGCCTAAATTATTTATTGATTGAGGTCCTTTCAGTTAAGGAGATAATGAGAGTTATCTTTAGGTTTGCGCTTTTGTATTAAGCTGTATTGTGTCTAACTTTTCTTGTTGTTAACATCAAAAAGTACTAATAAAGTGCAATAAAATGGAGTTTAATTTTAGGGTTTCTAAAATGCTTAAAAAAACAACGCTTGCTTTACTCACTACAAGTCTGCTTTCAGGAAACGCACTAGCCGGAATAACGCTGTGTAGTACCAATTATCCTAATGAAATAGTTTTTCACTGCGACCACAAACTAGCTCCTTTCCCAATACCTGCAAGTGAAAACAGTACTCAGTGCTGGTCATTAGGAGGAATTAGTGATGTATCCTGGTTTGCTATGAAAATCCAAGGGCTTGATGGACATTGTGTCCTTGTTGACCATAAAGATAACTTGGTTTTAGGTGGCTTTGATTTATCTATTACTACAAATAACAATGAAGGCAAGGTTTCAAATGCTAGATTTGAGGAAAGCCAGTTTCTAGTAAATATATCCCCTGCGAGTGGTGAGTATTTAAAAGAGGTCACAGTGAATATTATTAACCTGCAATAAGAGAGTTTCCTGGGGTATTTTGATGGCAATTGCTATTAAGGTGCCCCAGGATTAGCTGAGGCTCTATTAATAAGTGGACCAAGACAAAAGGATTAATTATTTATAACTGGCCTTTCATGTGCTCGTAGTTCTTTGTAAGCCAGGATAAGTCCTTATTTGTCACCCTGGTTCCCTCCCGGCTTCCTCATCTACTCCAAGCTTTAAGCAGAAGTAACCCCTAGCCAAATAATACTGATAAGGTACATTCCGTTGTCCTCGCTTGTTGTACAGCACCTTATCTTGCCGTAGCAGCTGATTAAACTTATTCGGTCTAATTCTTAACTGATTAGCTACATCTCTTAGCGCGTAGGTGCCCTTAGTCATCACATATTTATCTACAAAGAGTGCTTTAGGCTCCATGTTTATTATTGTCTGCTGTAGCTCCTTAACTTCCTTCTCCTGTCGCTTAATTGTGTCCTGGGCTAGATGATAGGCTTTGGCTTCTTCCTTCCTGCTCCTGAATATAGCTGAGTAAAGGCCTGACTCGTTGATATTTGTATTATCACCAGATGTAGCACTAAAAATACCCTGTTCTGGTTCATTACTATTGAGTGTAAAGCCATTTTCAAATTAATTGACAGGTTAACGTCTAATAAATGTCATCGAGATGTGACTAAAGGAAAGGTTATTAATGACTAAACTTAGAGTGATGGACACCCCCTACGGGGGGATTTTGGTTCGGTCTATATTCAAAAAGAGCTGACAGAATTTTTACTGAAAATTATTTTGTATAAATCAAAAAGAAGTAGTAATTATAGTGAGTCATTATTGACTTCTTCGAGCTCGACAGATATTCCACTGTGTTTTGCCGAGTCAAAATAAATCCCATCACCAGTTTTATAATCATCTACATATGACTTCATTTCATCAGACTGAGATTCAAAAAGAATAAATCTGTATGTTTTTTGTATATTTACCTTCGTGTTATCTGTTATTACTGTAAATGTAACTTTATACTCTCCTGGTAGCCATACATATTTTGAATTAAATATTTCTTTAAAAGGTAGAACTAAATTTTCACTAGCATAGACCAAAGTATTTTGAGGGACGCTTTCTTTTTTCTTGAGTATCTCATCTTTTAGACTTAACTCTGCATCTCGATATTTTTTATCTTCATCCCGCTTAAAATAATTTAGAAAGTTGACATGATAAGACCATTCATCTTCCGGCTTTAATGTAAAGCTAGCTAATATTACGCTCTGAAGAGTCTTCGTCACATCCGGAATATAGGTCTGTGCAGGAAGGGAAATGACCTTTTCTCCATCACGGCTAATATCCAGTTGTATTTTTTTTATTCTTACTGCGCTTCCTCCTACATTGCGTAACAGCAAATGGACTAGCACATTAGGATTACCTACCTTATGGTATAAAAGTATTCTGGAATATAATTCTAAATCAAGCTTAGCTTTCTTAAGCAAAACCCTGAGTGGAGGTAGCTGAGAAAGAATTAGAGCAACACAAGCTACAAGAAATGACCAAAACCTCCAGTCCGTCATCATCTGTGCCTCGCAAAGTTCCATTGCACTTTTTACGCAAAAATATGTTCACACTCTATTGAAAATAGGCGATTTAATTCTTACTTTTACAACTTACACACCGCCCGCCAGTTAACTATAGGACAAGAAGTCTTAACCTTCAGTCTGCTGACCTTTAAACCGCTTAACTCCACTTAAGCTCTCTCGTTGTATATCTCGCTGATAAGGTTAACTATTCACGACACAAAAACACCTAACCCAATGCACCTCACAAAGTTACCCATCAAAAACAAAGCCCACCTAAAACCCTGATAGACTCCACTGCTCCTGTTGTTCATTGAGTTGTAAGGAAGCATGTAGCAGTGGCAGATTTGGCAAAGGTTGGGGATAAGCATAGCTGTCCTCTCTGTGGTGATAATACAGTTGTAGAAGGTTCCTCAAACACGCTTGTAGATGGGTTCCCAGTTGCCCGAGTGGGCGATAAGACAGCTTGCGGCGCCACCATAGTCACCGGCCTTGGTTGGCTGAACGTAGACAATAAACCAGTTGCAGTACTTGGCAGTGTGACGAGTCATGGCGGAGTAATTGAGGCTAGCTCTACGGCTATTACAGGAACTCCTGGCGGTAGTAGTATATCTCCTTCTGACTTTAATCTTGTCGCTTTCCAAGGCATGAAGTACGCCTTTCAGCAGGATCCAGCAAGGCCAGAGCTAGACGGCAATAAGGGTATGCACTACTTCGGAGACCTAGACTCTTCAGGCCTTGGGTTTAACGCTGCGGTTAATAATGGGACTATTCAAGGAGAAGTAAAGAAGGAGCAGGAGAAGCCCAAGAACTGGGTAAAAATACAACTCGTAGACCAGAACGAAAAGGGATTGGCTGGTGAGGTCTATGTTGTTAAAGACGCTGCTAGTGGTCAGCTCCTTGATACTGGCAACTTGGATGATAGGGGCAATAAACACATTCCCCTACCTGAGCACGTCAAGCAAGTTACTGTTGAATACCCTGAGATACAGCCATACAACCAGTACGACATACATTTAGCCCGGCGCCCTGGTGAAAGTGATGTGTCCTACGCTGAAAGGATACAGGAGCAGGGTAATAAAGCCTTACAGATTAAAGACCCAAAAGCCCGGATACTCCGCTTAGAACAGATTCATAGCGCCCTATTAGCTGACCAAGGCATTAGCAGCCCGATTGATACCGCTAACCCAACAAAAGGTGACATAAGGTGGCTGACGTATATTCAAGGGCTTAAACCTGAAGCCTGGGGTTATCCTGGCATTCCCATACTGAGACGAAGTGAGACATTGCCTCAAAAGGACATGGCTGGGGAAGACTGGGCCATTATGCATAGTGGTGGCGCTTCGGGCTTATATGTTGGTCCTGATAGCCACATGTACGACAGGGGCGAAGCTGTCAGGCAAGGGCTAAGAAGAGATGCCAGCGACAATAATCCCCAACTAAACCAATTAGCCTACATTAAAAAGCTCCTTGCTCAGTATGGTCCTGACGCCGCTATGCAGGAAGCCCAAGAGACTGGGAATGTCATGGGCATGGCTGCTGAAATGGGAGCTTTAGGTGGAGCTATTGGGTCTACCAGAGGCAGGGGGAAAGGCGATAAGAAAGGGAGAAATAGCTATACTCGGGATGGGATAAGCATTGAGGGGGACACTAAAAAGCTTATCCGGGAGCAGGTCTTCAGTTATAAAAATAATGCTAATTATGCGTTGAAACCCTCTCCTAAAAACCCAGAACTTAATCGTTATCAAAAAGTAGGTATTCCACCACATGAACGGCTAAGGCAACAATTTGAAAGTCATGATAAGAAGGCATTTATTAAGCATTGGGCTAACAACTCTAATCAAGCCAAGCGGATACTTAGCCCCCTTGAATTAAAGCTAGCTAGAGAAGATGGACGATTGCCAAAGCGTTACGATGTACACCATATGAAACCGCTTTTTAGAGGTGGAGATAACCGTTACGATAACCTACGGGTGATTCAAAAGAAAGTACATCAAGATAGCACTAAAAAACTGCATAGATATGAAAACGGCAAAAACCCGTATCGGAAAGTATTAAAGGAAAGAGGTATAGACCCCAATGACTCAACGCATAACCTTGAATGAAATTTATCAAGAATTACAGCAAAAACCTTATTATAAAGACCTGGGACGAGGAGCTACTACAGAAGAAATAAAACATATTGAGAACACCTTGCAGGTTAAATTACCTGAATATTATGCTGATTTTTTGCGGCGCTTTGGCTTCATGTTGGGTGATGGGATATGTATTAATGGAGTGTGTCCGTCCGAGTTAGATGATTATGTATCACTTATAGAGTTCACAAAAGATAGGCGCAACGAAAAGTTTTCTGAAGAAGGTATGCAGGCATTAGACTCCAACGCTGTTATTGTTCAAGATAATGGCGAGTCTTATGTTGCATTATTTTGTGAGGGACACCCAAGAGCGGGTGAGGTTGTTTGGCGTTATTTATCTGAAAATTATGTTGATACCAGGACCTTTGAAAGCTTCCCACAGTTTTTAACTTTCTGGCTGGATTAAGGTGGTCTCATTAACCTTATACTACCCACCTACTGGTGATGATATTGAAAATCCGAGCAAGGACTTTTTGAAAACTATTGTACTTGGTGAGTCCGCTGATTATTGGAAGAAAGGCAGTGGTGATTCAGGGATAGAAATAGAAGGGGTTGATGACCGATTAATATTTTTTGCTGATGAGCCTCACGGCTTCTTTGTTATGTTTCATCCTGATTATGAGGTCCCTTACAGCGAAGCCCAGAGTTTTTCAGTAGTTGAGCATACTGTTGGCGGCGAGCCTATGCGAGTTCCTACTTGTTGTTATCTCTCCCGTGATATGGCCTGGGATATAATAGAGCACTTCCTAGATAATCACCAAAAACACCCCAGGCTTAATTGGGTTGATTTATATGATATCGATTTTGACCACAGCTTTTGATTGGCAGAAATATAAAAAACACTTCAACATTCACTTAAGGCCCCTCAAGATTAACTGAGGGAGCCAGAATAAGTTAAACCAGAAGCTTCCTTACGAAACTAAAGTCTATCCGCTGCATACTCTCATTGAGCAGCTTCAAGCTCTTCACTTACAGCTTATCTACGAGCAACATCAGGTAACCCCCGCATTTCATAGATAGCAGCATCAACAGCCCCAATAATAGCGGCTGCTTTTGAGCTGGCTAACCGCTTCGACTTAGTCTGTAAAGAGAAGAAAATCTCCCGTTTACCAAAGGTATGCCTTAAGTCTTCAGGAAGTACCTTTCTGAAGTAATAAGAAGAGTTTCGTAAGAACATATTACGCATCCGTCACCTCATATTTGTAGCAAAGTGCCTAAGAAGGCAAAGCCAGGTAGGACGGATGGTTAAGAACGTTTTTGTAGTAGTTTAAAAGCGCATTTTTGTAGCAAAAGCTAGAAAACTGACAAATTAGTCATGAAAAAGTGGGCCTACAAACAGACACAAAAGAGAAATATTTAGCTCACCTAATCATCCACACCTGCATGATGTAAAACAAACGCATATTCCATAGCTAATTCACGATAAGCTTGATAGCGACCTGATACCCCGCTGTGTCCTGCTTCCATTTCGGTATACAACAGGATTTGATTATTGCTGGTGTCATGCTGGCGAAGTTTAGCTACCCATTTGGCTGGCTCCCAATACTGCACTTGTGAGTCATGCAACCCTGCTGTTATCAACATATTAGGATACGCTTGTCGGGTAATATTATCGTAGGGAGAGTAAGACTTAATGTATTCATAAGCATGACGCTCATGAGGGTTACCCCATTCTTCATATTCATTCGTGGTGAGTGGAATTGTCTCATCCAACATCGTGGTTAATACATCCACAAACGGCACCTCAGCCACAATACCTCGATATAATTCAGGCGCCATATTCGCAACAGCCCCCACTAACAAACCACCGGCACTTCCTCCCATAGCAAACACATTATCTGCCGCACCATAGCCTGCTGAAACTAAATAACGAGTGACATCAATAAAGTCATTAAAGCTATTCAACTTATGATCAAGTCTACCCGCTTCATACCATTGACGACCTAGGTCTTCACCACCACGAACATGGGCCAAGGCATAAACAACACCTCTATCCAGCAAACTTAATCGGGCAGAACTGAAAAAAGGATCTAATGAACTGCCATAAGCCCCATAGCCATAAATTAATAATGGGTGTCCAGCCTGACGGCGAAATCCTTTACGGTAAACTAGTGAGACAGGCACTTTTGTTCCATCTCTAGCAGCCACCATCAACCGCTCTGATTGATAAAGCGAAGGTTTGAAAGCACCGACGACTTTATCCTGCTTCAACAGTACTTTCTGACGTGTACGCATATTGTAGTCGAATACAGAGTCAGGTGTAGTCAGAGAAGAATAACCAAAGCGAAGGATTTCTGTATCCAATTCTTCATTATGGCCTATGTAAGCTGTATAAGCTGGTTCACCAAAGTCTAAATAATGGTCTTTATTATCACTCAACTGGCGTATTCTAAGCTGCAGCAAACCATTAGTACGCTCTGCAATAACCAAAAAACCTTTAAATGCTTCTAAATCTTCCAGAAAGATATCAGCCCGATGAGGAACCACTTCTTGCCATACTTGCTTATCCCCCATATGGCGCTTATCTACAGTCATTAATCGAAAATTTTCTGCCTGCCAGTTAGTTCGAATAAAAAACTTATCTGCAACATCAACAACCTCATATTCATGACCAGACTCTCGACTAACAAATGAAACAGGCTTAGCCAGAGGGTTATTTGCATCTATCAGTTTAATATCACTAGTGCGGGTGCTAGTTAATTCAATCACTACATATTGGTGAGATTTAGTTGTATAAAGGGAAATATAAAACTGATTATCAGTTTCTTCATACACCAGTTGATCTTGTTTTTGATCAGTACCTAGCTCATGCCGATATACCTGATAAGGTAATAAGGTTTTTGGGTGCTTGCGTGTATAAAACAGCGTTTTATTATCACTGGCCCAGGCAATATCACCAGAGGTGCCGGTTAACTCATCAGTCAGCAATTTACCCGTTGTTAAGCTTTTTATATGGATACTATATTGTCTGCGCCCCTGGGTATCCTCTGAAAAAGCCAACAGCTGTTGATTAAAGCTGACTTCAGCCTCTCCCAGCTGATAGTAATTATAGGGCTCAGCGCGTTGGTTCAAGTCTAAGATAATAGTTTCCGTGGCAGTTAAATGTCCTTTTCGTCGACACAGCTTCTCGTACTCATCATCCCCTTCAAAGCGACTGTAATACCAGTAATCTCCCCGCTGATAAGGTACACTACTGTCGTCCTTTTCTAATCGGCCAATCATTTCCTGATAAAGCTGTTCCTGTAAATGCGAGACAGGTTTTAAGCTTGTTTGAGTATAGTTATTCTCTGCCTGTAAATAGTCAAGTACAGGTTGAGCCTTTCTCTCATCATCCCGTAACCAAAAGTAAGGATCTACTCGCTCCTCACCATGAACTTTTAACATTTTGGGCTGCTGCTTGGCAACTGGAGGGGATTTCAACATATTGACAGTATTCTCCACTGGTGTTGATACAACATTATTAGAAATCAGGAGTATAGCCAAGCTAGCCAACCAGATTATGCTACCATTGCTGCACTGTTTCATTGTATTCCTTGTTATACTACACAAATGGTATTACCCACCTACATTTTGCAAGACCTGTTAGTTTGAAAGGAAATTCAGGTTTAATCAACATGATACAGTTACTAAACAAAACTGACCCAGCCTTCTATATTTTTATTGTCTGCTATCAGATGAAAGCGATACCAATGTAGGTGGAGCAAAAAATTGTTAGAACCCATCAGTACTAAGGGCTTAATATGTCATCAGTTGACCAATTTGAAAGTGTATTCAGGGCTGCCGTAAAAGACGTCTATCACTACCACCCCGTCAAAATTGAATCAGTGCTCTTGATAACTGATCAAACTGAAGCAGATAGTGTAAAAATAAAACAACAATTGCAGCAGTTTTCGCCTCAGCTCTGCAGCAATAGCATTCATTGGCACTTAAGCGCCAATGAAAAATCAAAAACTACAGAAGCATTGCTACAAGAAGTAGAAGCCATCAAACCTGACCTTATTTGCAGCTATCGAAATTTATACAGTAATGCCTGGCAGTTCCCTCATAGTTTAGGGGAGCACCTTGATGTATTGCTGCAACATACCACAATACCCGTATTAGTTATTCCGCACCCTAAAGCCAGTTATGCAGGTGAACATGCCTTAACCCAAAGTACTTCAGTCATGGTAGTCACTGATCACCTTACGCTTGATCACGACTTAGTCCATTATGGGGTAGCCTTCACTTCACCAGGAGGTAATCTGCACTTGAGTCATATTGAAGATAAAGCCTATTTTCAGCGGATTATTAAAGCAATCAGTAAAATTGCCACTATTAATACTGACGATGCGCAAGAAAAACTGGCTAAACAGTTATTAAAAGAACCCCATGATTTTATTCGTTCATGCCCATCCGCTTTAGCAGAGGCTAATATTAATCTTAATGTGATCGAACATGTAAGCTTTGGTCATCATATCAAAGACTATAAAAAGTTGATTGAAGATCATGAGTTAGACTTGCTAGTGATGAACACTAAAGACGAAGATCAGCTGGCAATGCATGGTATCGCTTATCCATTAGCTGTTGAGTTGCGGCAAATTCCATTACTTATGTTATAGAGTGTTTTTTTATATTTTAGCCAGCTTCAGTTTTTTACTTAAAAATATTCTTAGGAAAATAACCAATGAGTAATACCCTACAAGTGGCGTCTGATGCTGCTATTCATAGTAGTGTTCATAATGTTGGCACTGGAGTTACGATAACATTTGTAGTTATTTTAGTATTAATGATTGTCAGCTTGGCTCTAGAGGAAAAAATTCACGCTAAAAAATCACTGATTGTCGCCATATTTGCTGCAATCAGCTTGCTATTGGGCGCTTTTTTTGAGCTATTACCCTTCGGTAGTATTTCTTTACCCAATGGCCATGAAATTAACATGCCTGTGTTTATTCCTGCAGTTGATTGGGGGGTAATTGCGATTATTCTAGGGTCTAGTATTTTTGTTGATGTAACTTCTCGATCAGGACTATTCACTTGGGTCGCCATTAAACTGACCAAGGCATCAGCTGGAGACCCGCTTAAACTGCTCTGGTATTACGGAATAATGACCGTTATTTTCTCTGCTGTATTAAATAATGTGACAGCAATGATTATTGTTGGCTCATTAACTGCCGTATCACTTAACAAATTAAACCGCTCTGAAAAATTACTGGGGTTTTTATTAGTCCAAGGCCTACTGACCAATATAGGTGGTTTATTAACCTTAATTAGCTCTGTGCCTAACATCATTGTCGGTAATACCGCCGGTATCAGCTTTGTTGCTTTTTTCCTGAAAGCCAGTCCTTATGTACTGGTTGCAACCGTCATTACGTTATGGATGGGAGCTAAACTATTCGCCATTCAATCTCTCGCGTCTGAAGAGGAAAAAAATCAAGCCAAAGAGTTAGTAGCCAGTTTTGACGAGCGTGATGGTATTGAAAGCAAACGCTTTTTTCAGTTTGCAGGGGTTATGTTAATCATGTTTATCTTAACCATTGCAACCACTTCTATTTTACCACTGGTTAAAGACTTAGGCATGGGATTCGTTGCGCTTGGTTTTGCCACAGTGATGATGATTCGTTACAAATCAGAAGTCGATCAGTTTTATAAAGCCGTCGACTGGGATTTAATCACTTTCTTCTGTGCCTTATTTGTGGTGATTAATGTAATGGAACACGCCCAGGTATTGGATTTAATCGGGAAAGGTATTACAGCACTCATAGGCACGGAAGAAACCGCATTTGGCACCAGTATTTTATTAGTTCTGTCAGCTATTTTTAGCTCTGTTACAGACAATATTCCCCTAGCTGCCATGCTGGCAAAAATTTTAGATACGGCAGGCACTGCAAGTGAATCATCCCTCTGGTGGTCAGTGGTTTTTGGCGCCAACCTGGGTGGTAACTTAACTCCAATCGGCAGCGCATCTACATTGGTGGCAGTGACAATTATGCATAAGTACAAGCTTTCTTTATCATTTGCCGGCTTTGTTAAAAAAGCACTACCGTTTGCCGTGCTACATATTATTCTCGCTACTATTTATGTATTAATCGCCTAAAAAAAAGGGTACCAATACCCTTTTGTTTTTAGCTATTCATCAAATATCCCGGCAATACTGCCAAATACAACGGGATCATAATAATACCCAGCCCTGTACTGGTTAATACGGCGACTGAGGCTTTTTGTGGTTGTACATTTAGCTCAACTGCTAATGCGATAGTATTGGCTGCCAGGGGTACCACAGCGACTAACAACATCACGAATATCATTTGTTGATCTAGCCATTGAGTATACTGCTGATCAGCAAAAATCAATGCGACTATTAATAGCGGCCAGCATATATACTTGCTAAAAGTGGTGAGCAGAATTAACCGCCAATCAATATGTTGCCGGCCAACATTAGCCAGAGAGAAGCCAATTAACATCATCCCCAATACAGTGTATGCCCCCTTAAATACAGTAAGTTGACTCATGAGACTATCCGGCAAAGAGAAATTAGTTAAATTAAGTATTAGTCCTGTACCAAATGCATAGATAAAGGGAATTTTGGCTAACTTTATCAGGCTTTTTTTAACTGAGAAACGCCCGCGAGCTGTGATATAGAAACCAATTGTGTATTCATAAAAAGTTATTCCCAGCATTGAGAAAATCACCAAAGCGACCCCATTATCATCTAATATCGCCATTGCCACAGGTAACCCAAAATAACCTGTATTGGCTGTACTGCAAGACAAAGCAAATAGGTGTTGGGTATTATCTTTCCAGCAACGCTGCCCCACCCGCAAACCAAGCAAGCCAAAGATTACACAAATCACAAAGAAGATTATTGGTACTGCTAAATAAGTGGGTGTTAATTCGGCTTTGGCAGTACCACTAAAAATAACAATTGGTGATAAAACATAAAGTAATAAGGTTGATATTGTTTTTAGTTCAATAGTAAAACAACGGCCAATGACAAAACCAAGTAGCACCAGGAAAAATAAAAAGCTTACTTTTTCAAGCAAGAAAAGGAAGTCAACCACGGTCACTCCTCTGAGTATACCTGACTAAAACACGAAAAAGAAAACGGTAACCTAGCAAGACAAGGTTACCTCCCCAGAATGGGTAAACATATCCGAGAGCTATTAGACGTGATTGCTAAGACTCAAGCAAACGATTAAAATGAACAGTATCATGAGAAAAACTCATACTTGCGTTTTAAATTGATCTGGTAGTAAAGAACTATATGCCTCGTTACCTTCCTTCACTCAATGCCTTGAAAGCCTTTGAAGCTGCGGGCCGCCATCAAAACTTCACTCTGGCTGCTAACGAGCTGTTTGTTACCCAAGGAGCCATTAGCAGGCAAGTCAAACAACTAGAAGAGTACTTAGGTTTTCCATTATTTGAGCGAAGAGGCCAAACCTTACAGCTCACTGCAGCAGGTAAACAATACTTAGGGGCAATCAAAGAAGCTTTAGATACAATGGACGAAGCCACTCAAAGCATTATCCAACAGTTTCGTCCTAATGAAACTCTCACCATTAGCGTTTTACCCTCATTAAGTTCACGCTGGTTAATCCCCAAAATTAATCAGTTTAAGCAACAACACCCCCATCTACAGCTTAATATTATTACCAGTGACAATACCGACGCATTATTTGAAGAAAATGTTGATATTGTGATTCGCAGTGGTAAAAACAACAATTGGTCTAGAGTGGATGCAACCTGGTTGATGAATGAAGAGCTGATTCCAATTTGTAGTCCAGATTTATTACAAAAAAATTATCCAATTAATACGGCAGATGATTTTCACCACTACACCTTGCTAGAACATACATCTAGAAAACATATGTGGCGTAACTGGTTTAAACAGCATAACAGTGAAGAACCAACAGAAAAGCGGCTTGGCTTTGAGCATTATTTTATGCTGATTCAAGCTGCTCATGAAAAATTAGGCATCGCTCTCGTTCCCCGCTTTCTTATTGAGCAAGAGCTGATAAGTCATTCGCTAGTCTCACCTATACCAACCCCTTGCACCAGCCAGTATAGTTACTATCTTATTACTCGTAAAATGAAACAAATACCTCAAAAAATTAGTCTATTTAAAGAATGGATCTTGCTGATTTGCCAAGCATCTTCAACCTCTAATTAGTATGACAGCATTCATTTTACCTTTTTCAAACCATTGCCTATACTGGTAGAGCATGTGCAAAATAAAGTAACAACCTTATTTTGCACTACTAGATACGCTGAAAATGAAACAGTACTATTTATGCAAGACAGTTCGAAGGCCCCACTGTAGTACCTCGTCTCGTTCTACATAAGTAACTTCTGCACTTCTCAGCTTAGCTTTTGGCTGGCTCTAGTCGATACGACAGCCTAAAAGCAACCACTAATAGTTTGAAATAGGTAAATAGCTTCTGGAGTAATTCAATGTCCTCTAATATTGGTCATGTAAAATGGTTCAATGAGACTAAAGGGTTTGGGTTTATTGAACAAGAAAACGGTTCAGATGTATTTGTTCATTACAGTGCAATTAATGGTACTGGACATAGAACTTTACTTGAAGGTCAAAGAGTTCAGTTCAATATCAAACAAGGTCAAAAGGGCCCACAGGCCGATAATGTAATAGTAGTGTAACCCATCCTCATTACATGGCTGCTTTTCATCCCGATAGCAGCCTACATCAAATATCTAAATCCTATCCAAATCAAACAGCCATATATACCCTATAAACGTAACCAACTGACAGCTTCTTTTAGCTTCTGCTGACCTGATTGCTCAATAACTTCTCCATGAGCCATGACAATTCGTTCAAAGTTCCAATGTAAAATTTGTTGCAACTGTTCCCTGGCATGGGTTTTATTGCGCATTAATAAGCGAAACAACCGACTCATAGCCAACCTTCCTAAAACACCCGACAGCTGTAGATAAAGGCTAAATAAAGACCTATCAACTTTTTGAATATTGCACACCAAATCCGTCACAATTAGACTATTACTTGCTGAGTGAAAAAACACTACTTCATTCAAAATAGGCAAAGCTGTAAATACAAAGTGATTAAGCTCTCCTTGCCAAGGCTGAAAAGATTGATTATCAAATACATAATCAAATGCTAGATCCTTGCGCTTGTCAGGCAAACCAGGCGCAACTAATAACTTAGCCTCAGGAAAGTGTTGCTTCGCTTGTTCAGCATATAAGTGATGCATCAAGTTAGGTGCCACAATATAAGCTATATCACCTAACTGGCTTAATGCATCAACCAATGCCTCATCTAATACCACTGGACTAATTAATACCAACTTGCTATCTGATAAGCGCACTACAGTCATCCTAAGTGCAATATCAGCCCCTAAAAAACGCATACTGCTTTCTATCGTCCATAGGTTTTCTGCTAGTTGTTTTAACATGACCGGTTGACCTTTTCTGCCAAGTATACATGCCAAAAGATTATGCTTAGAAAATTACAAAAATACTAGTCTGGTTACTACTCAACGGCTATACATTAACTCGAAAATGGATACCTCGCTTTTATCTCTTTAACTTTTGCTAACCATTGGAGCTTTTTTGTTTCAGCTTCAGCTGGGTTACTAATCAAGTCATAATCATATTCGTTTTTTAATGGGTCAGCTTCCGTTGTATACGCCTGACGTCGCTTGGATTTTATTTCCTCAATTCTTTCCTGACATTTATCTTCGTTATTTTTTATTCGCCATTGGCTATTTTCGCGGATGAGTTCATCAGTATATTCACATTCTAAATACTGCCAGGCTCCAACAAAACGAGTAATATGTTTAATACCTTGCTCGTCAATAAAGAATTTATTTTGAGTACGTACATCGATAATATTATGCCCATCGTATCTCAAATAGCTTAATGGCAGCTCAAACTCACTCCCTTTTACTATTTTATCTTCATTTCCCAGCACCCAAGCATTTTCTGCTCCAGCAATGACTAAATCTTTTTCAATTTTATAATACATATTAGTACCAACCTATGACTTTAATGGATGAGTTTTTTATAAACACATGATTTGATTCATTTGCAGGTTTTGCTCCCCACCCATCCCAGACCATAATAACTGATCCATTTTTACCATCATTATTTTGCGATGGAACCCATATAAAATATTTTTTTGAATTAAAGGCGACAGCAACCCCACCGTACTCATCTGCTTCATCATCAACAGTGTTAGCACTACCAGAAATAAAAGTAGCATCAAGAATCTCTTGATTGCCTTTATTCCCTTCTTTACCATCAGCTTTTACCTGTGCCACCCATCGAATTGGTGGTCTTCTTAAATGATGTTCACCTGCATTATAAGATCCCTCACCTGCCTGTGCCGATATTTTTATCCAACCTGACTCAAAACAAGGTTTGGTTTTATCACTACACACCTTTTCTATTATTGGCTTATCTTTATCGGGTAATAAAGTCGCTAGTAATACATCATCATAGGTGCTGTCAAAGTCAACTGCATCATGACTTAGCTTATTTGGGTTGTAGTTAGAATCACTAAGCTCTAACAACTGAAAGCCTGCTTGAGGGTTCCAACGCAAGTGATAGGCTTTATTACTTGTGTATGAAAATGTCCTTTGCTGAACAGAGTAATCACTGGTATTAAATGTTTTCCAACCCCGCCATAAGATGATTTGATCAGGCAATATCACTAACTGGTTATTTTCAGCTGTTAGAGCTAGTTTATATCCTTCATTTTGGATTTCTGCATAGATAGGTAAATTAGCTAGCTGAGAAAGTCTAACCCCCTGCGCCGCTTCATAGTCAACTTTTTTCAAATACTGCGAATGAGGATTTTCTTCAGCCACATGCTCTAATAGCTTCTCGCCAACAAAGTCTTGGGTGGCCAATACAATGGATGGGTCAATTTTTAATTGCACGACTTCCGCATTAGAAACCTCAAACATTACCTTTAAATACAGGCTGCTACCCGACCCTTCTGTTAGTTTGGGTTTATAGGTTTTTGGGTAGCCTCCAATGGCAATTAAATCACCTTCTGCATCAAAAATACCAAACTCTGTGATATACCAGCCGCCAATGCCTTCAGGGATAACCGCTTCTACTACCAGGTAGTTTTCATTTTTATCATCCACATAAATACGGTTAATATTTCCTTCCCAGCATTGGTTGACTAATTGGGTATCGTCTTCAGTAGGAAATACGGCTTTACCTTTTTTGTCCCCACCATTACCAACCTGGATTTTTGTTAAATTAAGCTTTGTGCCTAATACCTGAGAATTTGTCAGTTTGGCTTTACCGAGTTTAGTCAGTAAGCTATAAAACTGTTGTGTCATGGTTTTTCACCCTGATTTTTACCTATTAGTCGATTGATTAAGATTTATTATTTCTTATTTTCAGGCCTAATATCAGGTGAAATATTTCACTGTCTCAATAGGTACAAAACATGCGCAAATAAGAGATCAACTTTGTGTTTGTGAGTGTACTGTTATGTATTGATAAGGAAGTGATACAAGCGAACTATCTAGGCTTTTAGTGACCAGATTACAAACTGAGAATCTGCATATCTGTATACAAAACAACCAGCACTGTCTAATTCATCACCAATATAGCTCAATTTAAATACTATTTCTGCATGATGGTTTATAATCAAGTTTATGATTGACACAACAGACTTCATCAAACAGGGTAAGATTATGAAGTGGAGCCTAGTCCCGATACTGTTAGCGTGCTTTGCTGTCGCTAATGCAAGCCCCACAGCAACGCAACACCTTCCCAAATGGGCAGTAAAGCTCAACTGTAAGGGGTGGTCTGACTGTTATGCAGTGAACAATGGTAGTTATGGTAATCGAAACAATGCCAAAACTTTTACCACACAGCACGAAGCTTTGCAGTTTGTGAAAACTTTCACCAAAAGCTTGCTGCAACTAGACCCACAAGTCGTGGAAATTCACCTTGCCCGAAATTAATAGCTCTTCGGGCAAGCTATACATACAGGGTCTTTTTGTTGTTCTTTAGCTCTCTCCTAGCTACTTCTTACTCTTTACCCTTTCTACGGCCTCTTGCCAACCCAGATACAGTTTCTCTCTTTGGGTCTGCTCCATACTGACTTCAAACCGTTGTTCAGAGTGCCAACAGTCTGCAATCTCCTCTATCGACTGATATATCCCTTTGTGCAAGCCAGCCAGGTAAGCAACCCCAAGTGCTGTGGTTTCTGTGACTTGTGGACGCTCAACGGTTACTCCCAGAATATTAGCCAAGAACTGAACCATCCAGTTATTTACCACCATACCACCATCAACTCTTAAAGTTGTTGGCGCAACACCATCAGCAGCCATGGCATTCATCAAGTCTTTGGTTTGATAGCAAACCGACTGTAGTGCTGCTGCAACAATTTCTGCAACACCAGTATCGCGAGTTAACCCCAAAATAGCGCCTCTAGCATGTGGGTCCCAGTAAGGCGCCCCTAAACCAGTAAAAGCTGGCACCATATACACCCCATGGGTTTTCTTTGCCACTTGAGCTAGAGCTTCGGTTACGTTGGCATGGGGAATTAGTCGTAACCCATCACGCAGCCACTGCATGGCAGCCCCTGCAATGAAAATACTGCCTTCAATGGCATAACTTACCTGGCCATTAAGACGATAGCCAATGGTGGTTAATAACCGATTTTCAGATTGAATCACCTGATCCCCAGTATTCATAATGACAAAACAGCCAGTCCCATAAGTGCTTTTGACCATACCTGGTTTAAAGCAAGCTTGCCCCACCAATGCAGCTTGCTGATCACCCGCCATTGATAAAATAGGAATTTCTCCACCAAATAAAGTACGCTCAGTTATGCCAAACTCAGCACTACAGTCCATTACCTCAGGCATTAAAGCAACAGGTACATTATGTAGCTTAAGCAGTTCTTCATCCCACTGCTGGGTATGAATATTAAACAGCTGGGTTCGAGAAGCATTTGTAGCATCAGTTTTATGGCTTTTTCCACCAGTTAATCGCCACAGTAAAAAAGTATCGATAGTACCAAATAGCAACTTGCCCGCTTCAGCATTTTCTCGGGCGTCAGGCACATTCTCTAATAACCAGTTCAGTTTTGATGCAGAAAAATAAGGATCAATTAACAGACCTGTTTTTTGGTTAATTAAAACTTCCTTACCTGCCTGCTTTAATTTTTCACAATAACTGGCTGTACGGCGATCTTGCCAAACAATAGCATTATAAATCGGTTTACCTGTTTCTCGATCCCATACCACAGTTGTCTCACGTTGATTCGTAATACCGATTGCCGCAATATCAGTTGATCGTAGTTTGCCTTTTTGCATCACCTGCTGACAAACTTGCAAGGTTGTTACCCATATTTCTTCAGGGTCATGTTCAACCCACCCATCGTCAGGATAATATTGTTTGAATTCTTGTTGTGCCTGCCATAATGGCAAACCTTTTTCATTAAAAATAATTGCCCGAGAACTGGTAGTACCCTGATCAATCGCCAAAATATAGGTGGACATGCTTACTCCTTTTTTTTATTTCTTACCTGCAATTCCAATCAATGTTATAAAACAGCCCTGATAGCAACGAGATAAAAATGAGTGCCTTATATCAGGTAAACAATTATTAGAGGTGCCCTAAAGGGATACACTATGTCACAACATCGCCGACATCAAGAAATCGTAAAATGGGTGATTCAACATTAGTGACCTAGCCTTCTCTTTTTTCTCTTTCGTCCTTTCTCTATTCTATCCAATTTTGTAGCAAAAGTTTAAGTTAATTTTGTAGCAAAAGTTATGGGTCTTTTAGCCTTATAAAATGGGCTTAGAAGTAAAATTTTGCATACGTTTTTGGTGCAAAACTTACTACTAATGTCCTATATGTAACTACCTAACAAGCTGCTAAAAGCGTTATGACTAACCAGTCGTAAATAAACCCTAAATCTATCTTGCAATATGTTTACAAATATATTTCTAGTGCGCTAATGTATTAGTTCCAAATTTACATATATTAAATAAAAGGAAGTATAAGCTATACCATAAGTACAACGAAAGCAGTACATAACAAAATATAAAAGTAAACCCAAGGGCTACCTTAACTCAGCTCTAGGGGATTCTTTTGCCTAAATAATTTCAATAGTGAAACAAAGTTATTTAATCACAAATAGTGCAAAATAAGAAGGAATCAAGAAAAATGAAAACATACGCTAACCTTAAGCGCATTGCAGGTACTGAGGAAGACCAAGTTAAACTTGAGGCATCTATGGCTGAGGCAGGCCGGGACCGCTTCAGAAAGCAAGTACTTAAAGCCATGGAGAAAGAGGAAGAAGCCGATACCACATACGGCAGGCGTCTTGTGTCCACTAAAACAGATGACCTCGCAGATGCCATTGAAACCTGGAAGGAAAAAGCAGCGATAGCAGCCGGTAGACAACATACAGCCCTACGCTTTTTTAATCTGCTCGACAGTCGAACCATTGCTTACATCAGCTTGAAGATTCTCTTAAACGGGATTACAAGAGAACAGAAGTTAACCAAAACAGCTAAGGCCATTGGTAAAGCAGTTAACATGGAAGTTGAAATGCGTAATCTGAAAGAAGAGGATGTACGCCTTTATCGTGGTGTCCTCCGCTCAGCCGATAAGAAAAGCCAGTATCACCGGAAGATAGCTACAGCCCGCTTTATTGTGAATGAGGATGGCGCTAGCTTGCACCAGTGGACAGAACAAGAATGCTTCCTTGTTGGTAAAGTGCTTATTGAGCTGGTAGTAGAACATTTAGGGCTTATTGAAATTGACTTATGGGAAGAAAGGAAAAACAAAGGCACTCAGCGCCAAACTATTTATCAAATTAAGCCAACTAGGGCTTGCTTAGAGTGGATTAGAAAAACAAACGCTTACTTAAGTGACCTTGCTGCTATTTATGAGCCTATGGTGGTACAGCCTTTCCCTTGGCAAGACCCGTTTACTGGAGGCTATTTAACTAATCAGGTGACACCTATCACTCTAGTAAAAACCCGTAGCAAGTCGTACTTGCAGAAGTTGGCAGAGCAAAAAATGCCCTTGGTTTATAAGGCATTAAATAAGATACAAGCGACACCATGGTGCATTAATTTACCTTTACTCGATTTGCTTTTATCTCTGGCAGAAACCGACAGTGAATTAGGAGGTTTACCAAGAGCAACAGACTTGCCACTACCTGAAAAACCAGATGACATTGCAACAAATGAGGAAACAAAAAAGGAGTGGAAAATAGCCAAGGCTGATGTTATGAAACATAATATACGCACGCGGTCCAAGCGTATCTCTCTCTCAATGACTTTAAAAACAGCAGAAAAATATGCTCGCTTTGAAAAAATATATTTTCCATATCAATTAGATTTTCGTGGTCGTGTTTATCCAGTTACCAATGGTTCTTTATCTCCGCAAGGAGCTGACTATGTAAAAGCTTTACTGCAATTCGCTGAAGGTGAAAAGCTGGGAACGCAAGGAGCAGCAGATTGGCTAGCGGTACACATTGCTAACTTGTGGGGTGTCGATAAGGTTTCTTTTGATGAGCGTATAGCCTGGACTAAAGAAAACTCAGACATGCTTTATCAAATAGCAGAAAATCCCTACGACAACCGCCAGTGGACAGAAGCAGACAAGCCCTTTCAAGCTGTTGCAGCTGCTTTAGAATGGAAAGGCTACCTTGATAATGGCTTAGAACATGTTTCACGTATAGCGGTTGCTCTTGATGGTTCTTGCTCAGGATTACAGCATTTAGGCATGGCTTTACGTTGTGAAGAAACTGGAGCAGCAGTTAATTTAATTCCTTCAGATAAACCCCAAGACATTTATCAGCGTGTAATTGATAGGGTTTATCCAGTACTTGAAGCCCTTGTTGGTAAAGGCTGGCAGGATTTAAGTTTACAAGGTATCGAGAAAAGAGCTGAGGAAAAAATGGAGGAGATTTATAATAAAAATAAAAGGCGATATAAAATCGCAAAGCCCTTCCCTGTTTGGAAAGAAGAAGCAAAAGGTGAAAAAAGAAAAAAAGACGGTACGCCTATGAAAAGAGCAGCACCAGAACAAGAGGCGTATAATATTTACCACGAAATTATGAGCACATACGCTTGGCTTTCTTACGGCTATGACAAAGAAAAAGGCTGTATGAGTCGTAAAATTGCTAAAAGAAACGTAATGACTTTCCCCTATGGCAGCAAAGAGTACGGTTTTAAAGAGCAGCTTATGGAGGACATAATTAAACCAGCAAAGCTTGAGGGAAGGCATTATAGCAATGGTATAGGGATAAGTGCGCCTGAATGGTTCCAATTATGGAATAGAACAGGATATGGTTTTATGGCAGCAACGCAAATGGCATCATTAATGTATGATGGTGTGGTCCAAACTGTTGTTAAAGCGGCTGAAGGTATGGAGTGGCTGCAGGAAGTCGCTAAAGTGGTTGTGAAAAATGGAGAGGCTTTAACCTGGACAACTCCACTAGGCTTTCCTGTTCAGCAGAATTATTGGAAAGACCAAAGTAAAAGAGTGCGTACAAGTTTTCTTGGTAATACGAGAGCTGAATTTAGTATCAAAGTTGCTACAGCAAATGTTGATAAAGCCAAACAAGCTTCTGCTGTAGCTCCAAACTTCGTTCACTCACTTGACGCTACTCACCTTATGCTCGTTGTCGCTAATTCAGATGAAATAAATAATTGGGCCTTGGTTCATGACTCTTTTGGCACACTACCCAGTAGAACAGGAGACCTATTCAAAAGCATTCGTCATGCATTTTATGAGCTATACACAGAACATGATATATTTAGCCAGTTTAGGGACCAGGCAGAGCAACAAGCGCTACCAAAGGACAGAAATAAAATACCACCAGTCCCGTTCTTTGGTAGCCTGGAGCCTTCTTTAATCTTGGATTCACAGTATAGTTTTGCCTAATTGGTTCCATTTTTGTATCTAAGTTTAAAGCCCTAGTTAACGCTGGGGCTTCTTCATTTATATGCCTATCAAAAAATGGGCGCGGAAATTAAAAATGCGAATCGCTACAGGCCCCGTCATCCGTGGCTTTGAGTTACCACGCAACTTAGACAATTTTAAATTTCACTTTTCAGATTAAAAAACAATCAATGAAATTAACCTAAAGATTAGCTTTAAGATACCTAAAGCCAACCTAAAGATATCTCCTTAACTGAAAGGACCTCAATCAATGAATAATTTAAATACAACAGCCCTAACAACCACAGCACCTATCATCATTGAGAACATTAATATTCGCCAAGATTCACAAGGCAGATTTTGTCTTAATGATTTACATAAGGCTGCCGGTGGACACCAAAAGCATAGACCTAAGTACTGGCTAGAGAACCAGCAAACAAAAGATTTAATAGCTGTTATTTCAAAAGGCGGAATTCCGCCCTTTAGCACAACTCAACCAATAAAGGTTACATTAGGTGCTAGCGGAGGAACTTTTGTAATCCGCAAG
This sequence comes from Spartinivicinus poritis, assembly GCF_028858535.1. Taxonomy (NCBI): domain Bacteria; kingdom Pseudomonadati; phylum Pseudomonadota; class Gammaproteobacteria; order Oceanospirillales; family Zooshikellaceae; genus Spartinivicinus; species Spartinivicinus poritis. Next base: position 5,546 of record NZ_JAPMOU010000061.1, on the reverse strand, counting down.
CTTGTCTATGTATACACTGCTTGGATTAGTCCTGAATTTCACTCAAAGGTATACGATATTCTCGACGCCCATGTGACAGGCCAGTTGACACTAAACCAACCAACTTTACCTAACTTCACTAACCCCTCAGAAGCTGCTAGAGCTTGGGCTAATGAGTATGACGGACGCCTTGTAGCTGAGCAGAAGGTAACAGCGCTTGAACCTAAAGCCGCCTTTGCTGAAGAGTACTTAGAAGCTGACCACAACGTTGCTCTTAGATACGCCGCACAAGAGCTTGGTCTTCCTCCAAATATATTTAATGAAAAGCTGCGCGCAGATAAAGTGCTTTACACCATTGATTCACGTAAAAACATGCCTTATCAATATTATTTAGAGAAGGGCTACTTTGTTGTGAAGACCCGGGTGCATGCTAGAACAGGCAGAGCCCATTTACAGACTTTGGTTACACCTAAAGGTCTCTATTGGTTGAATAAAAAATACAGCCACTTAAAAGGTTTAATTTAATTATTTTTGTTGTGGTCCACTAAATAAATAAAAAGGAAAATAATTATGACTTTTTCACGCGAAGCTCTAAATAAACACTGGTCTATCATTGACGCTTATCGTAAAGGTGCTGAAATTCAAATTAAGTGTCCATTATCTAATACGTGGCAAAGTGTCTCAGAACCGAGCTTTAAGGCCTCACGAGAATACCGAGTTAAACCAAAGGGCCTTGAGCACGTTAAGCCCGGCCAGCAGGTTTACCATAAAAGAAATGATGGCATTCATGGCCCCTTCTTAGTAACTTATATCCCATGTAAGTACCGCTTGTTTTATGTCTCCACTGGTAAGCAGTACGGTTACAGTGTAGCTTCAAACGATACTTCCTCTGTAGAAGCATCATCACTTTTCTCTGGCTCAGGTTACTTAATCTCAGAAGAAGAGTATGAAAAAGAGCAAGATATAAAGCGTAGAGAAACAATGAGAAATATACTGCATTCTACACATATCTTCCATCCACGTAGCCCAGTATTTAAATCAACTGGCTTTTAAAAATAAATAATTTCTCCGCCCAGTGCTTAGCCTGTCCTCATACAACCGTCTTAATTACTCCAGGGCATATTTATTTTAAGTGACTTAGTGTCAATTCCAATAGGCTTAGAATTATGCTTTGAGCTAATTCGAAAATAAATAAGAAGCTCCAAAATTCCAAACAACCCCCAAAAGGCTGTATGTCCTACATAATGTATAGCATTTAGTATGTAATCATGTAGTAACCTGTGAGTAATAGCGAAATGAACGTCGACCCAATGACCTAGTTGAAAATATAAAAATAGGTTCATCAAAAATAATAGAAAGGAAAATAATATGCATGAAATACCGTGAGATATTAATATAGTCTTACATGCAGATGACAACATGGTTTTCAAACTTTTCCCTCCCTTTATTAAAAGTAGACTATTCCTGATAAAAAATAATTTAAATAAATTATTAATATTTATTAATGAAAAAAGGATTTCCCCATGACTAACCTAACACGCGCCTATCTTCACTTCTGGGACCACGGCAAGACACTACCTTTAGACCTTGCAGCTCGCCTAATAGAAGATGGGTATGACGTAGAAGCCCTTGAACAAAAAGAAGTAAACAACGAAAAACGACGGAGAAATAACAAGCACTAATGGCAAAAGAAACATATATCTCACCTCGCGGTACCCTTGGCCCCTTCCCACGCTTAAATAAACCAGACACAAAGTATAATGCTGACGGTGAATATAAAGCGCATCTAACTGTACCCGCTGAAGATGCCCAAGCGCTATTGGATGAAATTAATACCCGGTACGAGAAGTATTACAATGAAGTCACTGAAGCTGAGCGTAAGAAAAAGAAAAAGCCTAAATTAAAATTAAAGCAAGCTGACATGCCTTTTGAAGTGGAAGAAGACGAAGGCACAGTAACTTTTAAATTTAAAATGAAGGCATTAGTTAAAAAGAAAGATGGCACCACATTCAACCGCCGACCAGCTCTCTTTGACGCTAAGAAAAATATAATTCCTGAAGACGTTGTTATTGGCCAAGGTAGTGAGGTCCGTTTCGCTACAGTATTTTACCCTTGGTATACCCCAACATTAGGTGTTGGTATCACTTTGCAGCCTGATGCTGTCCGAGTTTACAAACTGGACAACCAAACCTTTGAAGCTGATGCCGATTACTACGGCTTTGATGATGACGAGGAAGATGGCTTTTCAATTGAGGACCAAGCACCATTCGATGAAGCCAATCAAGGTGGAGAAAGTGCGCCAGATACTAAGGAGGAGGAAGACGAAGACTTCTAGTGCAACCACCCTTAACAGCTGAAATTAAGCCCCTCTCTGTCAATGAAGCCTACTATGGTAAAAAAGTAAAAACGAAAAAGTATCGTGACTACGAAGAAGAATTATTTAGCACCTTGCCTGACCTTATTATTCCAGAAGGCAAACTCACGCTAGAACTTTTGACTTCTTACAGTAATACCAGGGCTGATATAGACAACGCATTAAAACCTTTCATCGATATACTGCAAAAACGGTACTCTTTTAACGATAATAAAATATTCCGTTTATTTACAGAGAAGCAAGTCGTGAAGAGAGGGGAAGAAAATTTAAAATTCCGAATAACTCCATTTAATGGATACTCTCTATGGTAGAAGAAAAAAAGAAAAAGAAACCTCAACGCCAAATAGTCACTGAGCACATTTTAAAATATGGACATATAACACGTAACGAAGCAATTGGCATGTACGGCATTACCCGTCTAGCTGCTGTGGTCCACGATATGACAAAGAATTATGACGTGCCTATCATTGCTAAGCAGGAGGACACTGATTATTCCTACTCTTTCCGCTGGGACTTTTTAGACAAGGTTAGAGATATTAAGCACGCCCGCGATTTAATGCATAAGCATGACTTCGCATTTATCCACTAGAGTCGTAAGCCGCGAGCCATGCCCCAGGTGTGGCTCACAAGATAACGTTGCAGTCTATGACGACGGACACGCCCATTGTTATACCCCTAACTGCAACTATTTTCTTAAAGCTAATGGAGAGGAAGGAGGTAATAAAAAATCTGTGTCTCACTCTTTAATTGAGGGTAATTATAAAGAACTAGTTAAACGGAAAATTAGTGAGGAAACATGTCGTAAATTAGGTTATAAAGTAGGTCGCTTTAAAGATAAATCTGTCCACATTGCTAATTACTCTTGCCCTAAAACACGAGTCGTACAAGCTCAGAAAATACGGTTTCCTGATAAAACTTTCACAATATTAGGCAACACAAGGAAGCTTCCCTTTTTCGGCTGGCACACTTGGCGCAACGGTGGACGCAAGCTTGTAATAACTGAAGGTGAAATAGACGCGCTCTCGGTCTCTGAAGCTCAAAATAATAAGTATCCTGTCGTGTCCTTACCGAACGGGGCCTCTTCTGTTAAGCAAACCTTCATTGATAATAAGGCTTACCTCGACGGCTTCGAAGAAATTATTATCATGTTTGATAACGATGAACCGGGCCAGATAGCAACAGAAGAAGCCTGTCGTTTGCTTGGAGCCAAATCACGCGTTGCCTCTCTCCCATTTAAAGATGCTAACGAGGCTCTGCTAGCAGGCCGTAGTGACTTAATTATACCTGCCATTTGGGACGCAAAGCCCTATAAACCCGCTTGTATATTTACGGGAGAGGAAGTCTTAGCAACAGCTTATCAAGAGCCTGAATGGGGTCTATCTTGGCCTTTCCCCGCGTTAACCCAGGCAACCTACGGCAAAAGACCAAACGAAATGTACGCCATAGGCTCTGGTACTGGTTGCGGTAAAACAGATTTACTAAAGGAGGATATTGCCCATAATATTGGGGTCCACAACGAAAAGTGTATGACTTTCTTCTTGGAGGAGCCCAATTTACAACTGACGTTAGACACTATCGCGGGCAAGGTGGACTCAAAGTTATACCACGTTCCCGGTTCTTCGTACGATTACACACAATTTAAAAAGACCAGGGAAAAAGTAGCCAAAAATTTATTGATGTACGCTGTGGATGGCAATACGGAACCTGAAGATATTCTTCAATATATCCGGCTAGGCGTTGAAGGCTACGGAGCACGTCATGTTTACCTAGACCACATCACCTACATTATGGATGCAGTAGGAGAAGGCCAAGGTCTTGAGGTCTTAAAAAGCTTTATGCGCGGCCTTAACGATTTGAATAAAGAGCTTCCCTTTACCCTTTACTATGTTTCTCACCTGCGAAAAAAAGAAGGCAAAAAGAGTCATGAAGAAGGCGGACGAGTAACCCTTGATGACTTTGCAGGAGGTAAGGCCAATGTTCAATACGCTTCCTTCGTGTTTGCTTTGGAGCGAGACCAGCAAGCGGAGGAAGACGAAGAAAAAAATAAAACTGTATTTAGGATACTTAAGGATAGATATACCGGCCAATCTACGGGAACCACAATACAGCTGCTATATGACCCCACCACGGGTAGGAAGCAGGAATATGACCCCTTTAGTGCAGTAGACGAGCAAGAAAATAAAGAGCAAGTGAAAGAGGATTTCTAAATGAAACTTAAGCCTATACCGCTTCCGTGGTCCACTTTAATTAGTGATTTAATTGCAGCTAAAGGGACTAAGGCAGTCTACTTAGCAGGAGGCGCACCGCGAGATTACCTATTAAATAGGTACATTAAAGACATAGACCTTTTTGTTTACACCGATAATTATTTAAATATACGCAACTGCTTAGAGGGGCTTGGGTCCACCTTATTACGTTCTGTTGGCAGCCCTGACGGTTTTTACGAAGGCTTAGCACATGAACGTGGTATCCAAGCGATTGACTATTTCGATGGGTGCGGCGAAGAGATACAAGTCATCTACCTAGCATACGACATGCCCCTTGTAGAGCTGCTAGAAGGTATGGACTTTGGGCTTTGCCAAGTTGGGACCGATGGTAAAAGCTGGACATTTACAGAAGCCTTTATTCAGGACGTGGAAAACGAGACCTTAACGCATTACCGCTACTTTGAAGCCGAAAAGCGGATGAAGGAAAGGTACGCAAGGCTTAGTAAAAAGTATCCAAATATGAAATTAAAATTTGCTTATTAATATAAGGGTTGGACTATGAAAACTGAATTGGTTTTATATTCTACAGGTAGTCAGCAACAGCTTCTACATATAATCGCTTATAATAATATTCTTGTGCAAGAGTATTTAAACAAGTTTTTAGAGCTTATTGAGGTTAGACGTTATACTTCTGGCTCTTGGTATTTGCGGGATGCAGTAGAAACTTTAGAAAAATATACTCAGGATTTTATCTGTACGTTTAGCTTGTGCCATCCTAAAGATGACACATTACTTCATAAGTTGTCACAAGAATTATTAAAACAACTTCCTTTTTTAGAAGTTTATCTTAAACGGTCTGAATATTTGTCCTCTTCTCAATTTGTAAGACGTGAAATATTAAAAGCTGTTGGTATACCCATAACGAATCATTTTTAGGTGTAACTGAGTACCTAATCTGCAAACTCAGCTAATCCATTACCCATGAT
>NZ_JAPMOU010000060.1 GCF_028858535.1 Spartinivicinus poritis | reverse complement strand
ACAAATAAAAATCCAGCCCCATATTTCAACAGCAAGGCTTTTAAAAGCGGCTAAAAAATCACCTTGAAAGGGCTGGTGTTATTAACCTATTATTTGCTTTTTCTGCTAATATACCCTTCACACTGGGTACAGGAATAGCTAATCATAGCCTCAAAAAGGATAACTGCCTATACTATCTGATGCTGATTATTTCTGATTTAGCAGGCGGCGAGTCCAATCCTCTGGCTTACCGTTCTCCAGCCAATGACTGGCATGCTGTCGCCAGTTTTTCGAGAGTGCACTATGGGCAGCCAAATGCTCAAGGTCAGTTTGATTAAAAGCATTATTATACAAAATATTTGCACACTTTCTAATTGATAAACAATCAGGAGAGGTTTCTAATAATTCCAGGTTGTCAGTTGGCTTTACCATACCCTCTTGCAATACCCGTAACAGCCAACCCGTTTTACCATTTGCCTGCATTAAGAGTGACATCTGTGGGTAATTAAACTGAATATTCAGTTTATAACAGGGTGAACGGGGCTGGCTGATTTGCATTATGACCTCACCCAGCTTAAAAATATCACCTATATGACAGTTGTCTTCATTAAATCGATCATCAGACAAGTTTTCACCAAACACACCAGCTTTAAAAGAGAAGTCAGGGCTCTCTAACTGCATTGCCTGCCAATAGGTTTCCCAATAGCTATAATGCTCCCTTGGATAAAAATGTAGTGCTCTTTCAGGCCCTCCGTGAAACTGCTTCTCATACTGCTCATCTGTTTCAAAGCCTTGATCACTACAAAACACTGGTTGTCTGATTGGCTCTTTATTTATAGCACTTTGGGTATTAGCATCTATTGCCTGGGATTTACCTGTTAGGATTAGCGTCATTTTTTACACTACGATAAATACTTATTGCTGATTGTAGCCCAGAGACTAGAGCCAATAATTTTTATCATAGCATCAATAAGCGCCTGATTTAAATCAGCCGACTGAGTACCTGCGGAAAACACTCAATATCACTGAGTGATGGATAGGAATATTAGGCAAATTTATCAGCCCTTAGTTCAATGTTACTCTAACCACTTGTACATAACATAGGTGTCGACAAACCCCAGCTTTTTATGATGGTAACCTTTAGGTATTGTCCCTATTATAGAAAACCCAAGTTTTTTCCATAACGTGACTGCACACTTATTGGTAGAAACTACAGAATTGAACTGCATCGCCTTAAAACCCAACGCTACTGCTCGTTCCTGTGAATGAGTACACAACTGTTTAGCTATTCCCTTTCCTCTTGCTTGAGGTATAACTATGTAACCGCAATTACAGATATGACTACTTGGGCCAGCTGCATTTGGCTTTAAATAGTAGGAGCCAAGAACAGTTTCTGCTTTTTCTAAATCATTAACTACTACCGTTGTTGCCTTGGATTCTACTGCTACATGAGTTTCTAACGGTTGTAAGCACCATAATTCATAAGCTTGCTGCTTTGACATTGTTGGCTCAAATGCATAGGTTTCTTGATCAGTTACAACTTGCTCAAAAGTCGGCCAAAATTCATCAAAGTCCTGCTGGCTCATTGTTCTAATATACACTTTAGGGCACCTCTAGCTACCCTTGTCAGTAATTATTCATTTGATCAGGTAACCATAAAACAATTTGTGGGAAAATGCACATAAGCACCACAGCAAATAACATCAATAAAAAGAAAGGAAAGGCATAGCCTGCAATAGTGAGTATGTTTTTATCAGTCAACGACTGAATGACAAATAGATTAAAACCAACTGGTGGTGTGATTTGCGACATTTCAACGACCACTACCAAATAGATGCCAAACCAGATAGGATTAATACCAACACTTTCAATAATAGGCAAAATAATAGACGTTGTCAGTACCACAACAGATATACCATCTAAAAAACAACCTAAAATAATAAAGAAAACTGTCAACACGCCTAAAAGCACTACTGGCGATAATTGTAGTTGACCAATCCAGTTCGCTAGTTCACGAGGAATGCCAGTAAAACCCATTGCTGAGGTTAAAAATGCAGCACCTGCTAAAATAAAGATAATCATACAGGAGGTACTTGTAGCCGCCATAATGGATTCAATAAAGCTTTGCGTTGATAACGTTCCTTTTATTTTAGTAATAAACAGCGACAATATTACCCCTACAGCAGCCGCTTCTGTAGGGGATGCAATACCAACATAAATTGAACCAATCAGACCGCCAATAAGAAAAACAATTGGCAACAATTTATTTAAAGCCGCTACCTTCTCTTTAAAAGTATATTCTTCAGCAACTGTTAATTCAGTATTTACTAAGGATTCGCTTTTTACTTTTTTTATTTTAGACTGAATTACTACATAGCTTGTAAACAACAATAATAGTAATAACCCTGGCGCTATGCCTGCTATAAATAATCGAGCAATGGACTGGTCGGTAGCGGCACCGTAAACAATTAAAATTATTGAAGGTGGTATAAGCAAACCGAGAGTACCAGAACCTGCTAATGTACCAATTGACAGTTTTTCATCATAGTTTCTCTTTGCCAGCTCTGGCAACGTCATTTTACCTATTGTTGCAGTAGTAGCTGATGAAGAGCCAGAGACCGCAGCGAAAATACCGCAGCCCCAAATATTAACATGCAGTAACCTACCAGGCAGTCTCCCAAGCCAAGGGGCTAAACCTGCAAACATTGCTTCTGAGAGTTTATTTCTAAATAAAATTTCTCCCATCCAAATGAACATTGGTAATGATGCCAACTCATAAGAATTACTTGCTCCCCATATAGTTGTAACCAAAACATCACCTGGTGAAACAGGGGAGCCCAACACCATTGCTGTTAAAGCAACGCAAATCAATGCAATGGATACCCATACCCCTGCCGCCAATAAAGCAAATAAAACTATAGTTAAAATGAGAGCAATTAAACCAATTTCCATTAGCTAACTTCCTAGAGATGATTTTTTAAGCAGGCTACTCGGCATTAATTATTAACGGGTGCTTTACTGGCTGGCGACAAGTTTTTTATTAAACCATCGATAGCAGCTATCATAAAGAATGCCACACCAATCAGCATGGCTAATTGCGGAATCCATAGTGGGATTGGAATAATACCAGGTGTAACCTCGGAAAACTCTAAACTATCAACCATTAAATAATAGGTATAATAAGAAAAATACCCACTGACTATAACTGCTGTACTATAGCTAAAACACTCTAGTAGTTTTTGCCATCCAGATCCCACTTGCTCAATAACGATTTTAACTCGAATGTGTTGCCTATTATTCAAAGTAAAGGCTAAGCCAAAAAAGGATGCAGAAACAAGTAAGCAGCCGATGAAATCAGCTGCAGAAGGAACCATTAAGCCAATAACTTCACCCGTAAAAAATTTATACAACTTATCAATAATACGTCCCAACACCTGAGCAAAAACAATAAGACAGCTAGCAATCAAGCTGAAAGCTGACAAAAAACCACTAATTTTATATATTTTTTCCAGAAAGCGTCTCATATAAGTTACTACATAAACTGCCAAAGTATATCTATTAATCAGAGTTACTATTTAAACCTATCACTGCTTAAAAATTGCCAAGGTACTTTTACCTTCATTTCCTACATTATTAAGCCATTCTTTAGTCATAACGTGGCCTATGTAAGATAACTCAGAGTGCAACTTATCACTGGGATACACTACTTTCAGACCATTGGCTTTCATCACAGCTACTTTTTCGTTAGTTTCTTGTTCACTCATCTGCCAACCTCTTTCTTCAGCTTGCTTGGCTGCGGCTAATACGACAGCCTGAGTATCTTTATTTAACTTGGAAAATTGTTTAGCATTTACAATCACCATATTCTTTGGTATCCAGGCTTGAAAATGATGATAATGGCTTAAAAAGTCCCATGCTTTCGTATTTGCGCCAGTTGCTGGCGAAGTTATCATAGAATCGACTCGTCCTGTCGAAAAAGCAGTGGCTATATCAGCTGCTTCTATTTGTGTAGGTATTGCTTGAAGTAATTGAGCAAGCCTTTCTGTATACTTGTTGTAAACCCTTAACTTAAGGCCTTGTAAGTCAGTTGCTGCCTTTACTTTCTTCTTAGCAAACAACCCCTGAGGTTGCCAGGGCACAGAAAAAAGCAGCTTTAACCCTTGTTTTGACAGTTTTTCTTCTGTTCTCTTACGACTGGCTTGCCAGAGTTTTCTGGCCTGTTGATAGTTGGTTGCCAAATATGGAATTGAATCAAGAGCAAAAAAGCTATCTTCATTTGACAATCGAGACATTAAGACTTCACCAATTGGTACTATACCACGCCTAACTGATTTTTTTATTTCCGGATGCTTTATTAACGATCCAGCACTATGGACAGTTATATTTAATTCATTATTAGTCGCTTTTAGTATCTCATCAGCAAATAGTCGAATATTCCTGGTATGAAAAGTAGAGTCACTATATGGAGTTGGCATATCCCAACGTACTTCTGCATTGATAATAGCCGTGTTGAGCAATAATACTAAGCATGCCGTAATATAATAAAAGCTTCTACGAATTGTCATAACACACACCTTTTTTTTGATTGTAATTATTTACTTTCAGCAAATCCCATTTACTTACTGCTGTAAGCATTAAATTCATCCAAAATCAAGGCGACAGTGTAAACCAGTGCCGTATAAATTGTCATCTATCTCGAATTTCACCAATAAAAAACCACAGCTAGCTGTGGTTTTTTATTGGTGAAATTTTATATATCTATTTCATTGTAGGCATCGAAAACTCTGCTCCTTGCACCGTTGCACTATCAGGCCAACGAGAGGTTATCATTTTCATTCGGGTGTAAAATCGTACCCCATCTGGTCCATGCATATGAAGTGGTCCAAACAATGAGCGTTTCCAACCACCAAAACAGTGAAATGCCATAGGTACAGGAATAGGCACATTAACCCCCACCATTCCTACTTGAATATGCTGAGAATACTGTCTGGCAGCATTACCATCCCGAGTGAAAATAGCCGTACCATTGCCATATTCATGAGCATTGACTAACTCTACTGCTGTTTTTAAATCAGGCACTCGTACTACACATAAAACCGGGCCAAAAATCTCTTCTTGATAAATTTTCATATCGGGTTTTACATGGTCAAATAAAGTACCACCTACATAAAAGCCACTTTCATTCCCTTTGCATATAAAGTCGCGGCCATCAACCACCAGCCTAGCTCCTTCAGCAACACCTGCATCAATATAACTAACCACTTTATCTCGATGCTCTCTGGTGACTAATGGCCCCATATGATTTTCAGAGGTTTGACCAAGACCAGGACCAACTTTTAATTGCTCAACTTGAGGGATAAGCTTGTCAATTAGTTGCTCTGCCACTTGGTCTCCAACAGCTACAGCTACGGAAATAGCCATACAGCGCTCACCTGCTGAGCCATAAGCTGCTCCCATTAATGCATTGACTGTCTGGTCTAAATCAGCATCAGGCATTATTACCATATGGTTTTTCGCACCACCTAGCGCCTGTGCACGTTTCCCATGCGCACAAGCGGTTTGGTAAATATATTCAGCAATTGGCGTAGAACCAACAAAGCTAACTGCTTCAATACGACTATCAGATAGCAATACATCAACGGATTCCTTATCACCATTCACCACATTAAACACACCATCTGGTAAACCAGCTTCTTTTAATAACTCTGCCAGGCGAATAGGACAAGTGGGGTCTTTTTCAGATGGCTTCAAAACAAAAGTATTCCCGCAAGCCAATGCAATAGGAAACATCCACATCGGTACCATGGCCGGGAAGTTAAATGGCGTAATCCCAGCAACCACTCCCAAAGGTTGCATCATTGAATAGCTATCAACATTAGTACCGACATTAAGTGAATGTTCGCCTTTCAATAAATGAGGAATTCCACAAGCAAACTCTATTACTTCAAGGCCGCGAGTAACTTCTCCTTGAGCATCGCTATATACCTTGCCATGCTCGGAACTGATAATTTCAGCCAACTCATTACGGTGTTTTTCCACCAACTCTTTAAACTTGAATAGCACTCTGGCACGGTTAAGCGGGGTAACCCTTGCCCATTTGGCAAATGCATCAGCAGCAACACTAATTGCCTGACGTGTTTCCGCTGCAGTTGATAACACCACTTCTGCAGTTTGTTTACCAGTAGCAGGATTAAATACAGGAGCTACCCGCCCACTTTCACTGCCAACCTGCCCACCATTGATAAAGTTATTAATTACTTGCATGTTTACAATTCCCCTTTCCTCTTACCACCCTATTACTCCATATTCAAAAGTTATTCAGAAATAATATTTAGTACCAGTTAGCTAGTAAGCTTTAGGCCAGCCTTTGATACTTGCTCAGCTAAATATTGATAGCCCATTTTTGCGTAGGTTAATGGATGAGCTATTGCAGGGTCTTGCTCTGCTTCTACTACTAACCAGCCGTTATAATCATTCTCTTTTAATAATTGAAAAATACTCGGATAATCAATACAACCATCACCAGGCACAGTAAATATTCCCTGCAAAACAGCATTTAAAAAACTGCTATCAGTATTTTTTGCCCACTGTAAAATCTCTGGCCTGATATCTTTACAATGCACATGACAAATACGCTTAATATGCCGCTTAGCTGTTGCGAGTGGATCACCACCTGCATAAGTCAAGTGTCCAGTATCTAACAGTAAGCCAACAGACTCACCCGTTATCGCCATCAACTGATCAATTTCAGCCTCGGTTTGAATCACAGTACCCATATGGTGATGATAAGCAATTTTAATCCCTTCACTATGAGTGTAATCTGCTAACTGAGTTAATCGATCGGCATAAGGCTGCCAGTCTGCTTCAGCAAGCACCGGTCGGCGTGATAATGAAGTACCTTGCTCACCGTGTATGCAAACAGTTACTTCAGCAAATACCATTACTGAAGACCCCAATACCTTTAATAATTGCAAGTGGGGCTGAATAGCAGCCATTTCTTCTTCTACACTCCTTGTCATTAACTGACCACTGTACCAGCCTGATACTAACTGCAAACCATGTTTATCTAAGATTGGCCCTAATACTTTTGCCTCACGAGGAAATTTATTACCTAACTCAAAGCCACTATATCCCGCCAGCTTTCCTTCCCTTAAACAAGCTTCCAAGGGTGTTTCTGCCCCTAATGCTGGCATGTCATCGTTTGTCCAGGTAAGGGGATTAATTCCAATTTTTACTGCCATATTTTTACTATCATCCATAATTCATAATGATTTAATTTAAAGAATTAATACTCAAAGAACCATTTACGAAGAGTATTTTAATAAGGCTGTTGCTTTTTAGCTTTTTCATATTTATCCCTTGCCTCAATAACTTCCTGACGTTGAGAAACTTCTGGTATAGCAACATCCCACCAAGATCCACCTTCACTTGTTGTATGAACAGGATCTGTATTTAAACTAATAACATAAGTCTTATTGGCCTGTTTAGCTCGCTTTAAGGCCGCTTCTAATTCTGTAATGCCTTGAACATGTTCAGCAGTTGCCCCCATGGCCTGCGCATGAGCAGCAAAATCAATTACGGGCGCCCCTTCATCTATGGTTTTACAATCGGCTAATAAGTTATTAAAAGGTGCTCCACCGCAGGCTTGCTGTAATCGATTAATACAGCCAAAGCCATGATTATCTAATACTATAATAATTAGTTTTTTTCCCAACATCACTGAAGTAGCTATTTCTGAATTCAACATCATATAACTACCATCACCTACCATCACAATCACTTCTCTATCCGGACAGGCCATTTTAACACCTAACCCACCCGCAATTTCATAGCCCATACAAGAGAAGCCATATTCTACGTGATAACCTTTTGGGTCTGTTGTTTTCCATAGTTTATGCAATTCACTTGGCAAACCACCTGCAGCACATACCACTATATCTTTAGTCTCTATCGCCCGATTAACTGCACCAAGTACTTGGGCATCAGTGGGTAATAGAGTATCCGTTTTGTCTGTTTTTTTATTTACTGTTTCATTCCAAGTAGCCATGCTTGTTTGAGCAGTAGTTAACCAGTTATGGTTTATCCGTAATTTTTTATTTTCTTTTTTATCTAACAAAATTAGCGACAACTGTTGTAGCGCTACTTTTGCATCAGCAATTAAAGGGAGTGCATTGTGTTTTACTGCATCAAACTGAGCAACATTAATTTGTACGAGCTGCTGGTTGTCTTGCACCAAGGTACGAGAGCTTGTAGTGAAATCCTGCAATCGAGTACCTATTGCTATAATTAAATCAGCCTGCTCTGCTATCGTATTTGCTGCTTGGCTGCCTGTTACTCCAATACTACCTAATTGGTTCGGATGATCCCAAGGTAAAGCCCCCTTGCCGGCTTGGGTTTCAGCCACAGGAATATTAAATAGTTGTGTAAATGAGTTCAGCTCTTCAATTGCCTCTGAATAATGTACGCCACCACCAGCAATAATAACTGGTTTTTCTGCTTTTACGATTGCCGTAACCACATCCATTAGTTGTCGTTGATCCGGTGGCTGACGCAACATATGATGTACTTTAGGCTCAAAAAAGCTTGATGGATAATCATAGCTCATCGCTTGCACATCTTGTGGTAATGCTAATGTTACAGGGCCACAATTGGTTGGATCGGTTAACGTTGCAATCGCTACTGGCAGGCTGGCAATAATCTGTTCTGGTCGGGTAATACGATCAAAATAACGAGAAACTGGCTTAAAGCAGTCATTAGCCGTTATGGTTGGATCAGTAAAGTTTTCCACCTGCTGTAAAACAGGGTCAGGCAATCGATTAGCAAAAGTATCGCCAGGTAAAAATAAAACCGGTAAACGATTAACATGCGCTAATGCTGCTGAGGTTACCATATTCGTCGCCCCTGGTCCTATAGACGTAGTACAACCCATCATCCGCCGACGATTATTAGCTTTGGCAAATGCAATAGCAGCATGAGCCATACCTTGTTCATTATGAGCACGATAAGTTGGCAATTGGTTCTGTACATGAAATAAAGCTTCACCAAGCCCCGCTACATTACCATGGCCAAATATTGCAAAAACACCTTCAAATAATGGTAATTTATTTCCATTTATTTCGACAAACTGAGCAGCAAGATATTTAACCAATGCTTGAGCCATGGTTAACCTGATTGTATTCACCTTACTCTCCTATTTTTCTACTCGTTAAAGACTTTATTCGATACTAGGGACTGCTGTCTGCTAACTCGCCAAACATCAATTAATTGCTGATAATTGTTCGCTACCAACTCAATAAACTGTTCATCTGTTATAACCTCTTTCAACCATTGGCGGGCTGCTTCAGCAAAAATACTTCGACCAACGGCAAATCCTTTGACAATTGGATAAGCTGAAGCCGTTTTAAAACCTTTCATTAATTCATTTATAGGGGCTTCTAGGCCTAGAATAACCACACCACGACAATGGGGGGCTCTATTTGTAATAAGCTGTTGAACCTGCTGCCAGGTTTGGCTGCTTTGTGGCGGTAGCTTCCACCAATCAGGGTAAACGCCTAAATTATAAAAGCGCTTTAATGCTCTTGGTATGGTGTTATCATCTACTTGTAAATGTTTAGGCGGAATTACTTCAAGCAAAAATTCATGGCCACTGGCGCAACAGTCTTCATATAATGAAATTACTTGCTGCTCCTGCTGGTGACGTAGTGTTAACTCATCATCTGGGTGATAAAAAACCAGGCACTTAACAATGTGTTCACTTGGCCAACTGACTAAACGGCTGCCTATACTGGTTTTGCCTTCCAAATTTAAAGGACGAGAACCAGGCAATTCTACTGGCCTACCAACCCACCAACCTTTGCCAGATACCTCATTTAACGTTGCTTGACCAAAAGTGTCGTCAATTAACACACCAGGTGTCGTTAAGCCTGCCTTATCAGCACCCAACTGGGTAGCTTTCAATAATAATTTTTTAAGTACAGCAACTTTATTCTCATTAGCCCCTGTTTCATTCACCATCTCAACAAACTGTTTACGGTGATCAAAGGCCAAGGCATATACCTCATTCCAATTAACTGGGTGTCGAGTCGTGACTCGATGCAAATAATTTAAATGAGAATCTAGATCAGGCCTGGGAATTTTGTCGGCATTCGCTAAATAATAATTAAGTTCTTCTTCGGTAGGAATAGCAGGTGCACAGCCATGTCGCGAAACGACTATTGCACCACAAGCATTAGCTAGCTGACAACACTCTATTAACGATTTATCTCTTAACCAACCGCTTAAAAAGCCACTCATAAAGGCATCACCAGCACCTAATACATTAAGTACTGCAACCTTTACCCCATGAACTGTTAAGCCATCGTCTAGTTTTTCAGGAATATTGTCTGGAAAAATGCTGCAACCTAAAGGGCCTCGCTTTACTACAAGCACAGCATCAGTTAAACGACGCATGTTACTTAGGCTATTAACTGTATTGGTAGAGCCACCAGCAATATGAAACTCTTCTTCTGTACCAACAATTAAATCACAATAGGGTAAGATTTTTTGTAAATGCTGGGTAACATTATCTGCAGATACAAACCGGTTCTCTCCTTCACCTAAACCCGTTAATCTCCATAACACTGGACGATAATCAATATCCAGAATGACTTTGGTATTCTGTTCTCTCGCCCACTTCATCGCTTGCAAACTAGTATGAAATGTATGCTCTGTAGAGAAATGCGTACCTGTAATTAATAATGATTTGCTGGATGCAATAAATTCAGGATCAAAATCTTCCACACTAATTGCCATATCAGCGCAATCATTACGGTAAAATATTAGTGGAAAAGTATCCTGATCCTTTATTCCTAGTAGTACCAACCTAGTTAATCGTGCATTGTCAGTTTTAACATGAGTAACATCGACACCCGCTCGGCTTAATTCTTCTTTAACAAACCGCCCCATATGCTCATTACCCACCCGAGTTAACATGGCAGATTTCAAACCTAAGCGAGCAGTACCATAAGCAATATTGCCAGATGAACCACCTAAATATTTAGCAAAAGAAGATTCATCTTCTAACCGGCTACCTATCTGTTGACCATATAAGTCAACAGCAGCACGACCAAGGCATATGACATCCAAGTGCTTAGTATTCATTACCCTCTAACTCCTCAGGAAACCAAATCTGTGCATCTGAGCTTTGTGTCCAGGTATGTTCTGGGGTAAATTCAGGCACGGTATAAGGGTTATCAGGCAGATGACGTATAACCCAGGAATACCACATCCCATAACCAGGCGCAGCTGTTTGCGGATGGTCATTCCCATCAAAAATTTTCACCGTATCAAACTGCTTTATTTTATATACATCTTCACCATGCTCAGCATGCCCATAACCTTGTGGGTGGGTAAACCGATAATGATAAATTTCCGGTTGTGGATGATGATGCGGTGGATAACTAGACCAACGTCCAGGCATAGTTACCACCTCACCTAGTACTAGTTCAGCATTAGGGTCGGTATTTTTAAGATCAAAAATGGTTCTGACAAAACGCAAACAAGCACCACCTACCTGGCCTTTACCACGGTGCTCATTTGTTACATCATTATAAATTTTATAAACAAAGCGTTTCCTATTAGGCACCTGATAAACGGTAAACTCTGTATCAGAATGACAATTAAACTGAACTATTGTCTTAGCCGAAACATGCAAACATTTTGGTGACTCATCAAATAACGATTGCCTAGTTAACCTATAATTTTTTCCTTCTATATTAATGGTGACTTCACCACGCATCAACAACCAAGCAGTTTCAACGTCAGTCGTCGTATTATAGATTTCATTTGCAGACAGTTTGTGTACAGTCAGTGCAATACCAGTATTATCTTCAGCCTCATCATAACGGGTAATTTCAGTAATACCTAGAGGAAAACCTTCCCGATATTTATTGATGTGAATTGTCATAACAGTAAAATTCCTTCATCATAATTTTTTTGTACATGCAGAAAACTCGCTCTTTCCCTAGTCCTGTTATTCCATATCGGACACTAAATTTACTTTCCGTCCATTTTTGCAACCTCCTCCTCAGGGAGAGAGGTGAGGGTATTATTTACTCTATTTCACTAAGTTTAACCCAACGACTTTCTTTATAAGACAGTTCTGCCGCATCCAATATTTTATTTACTTCATAAGCTGTACGAAAATCTGGCCACATAGGTTTATCTGCGAAAATACCTTCAACCAAATCACGTACTTCAACAATTTTCTGGTCGTTATAACCAAGGCCATGACCCGATGCCACACAAAAAGCGGCATAATCCGGATGCTCAGGCCCCACTAATATGGTACGGAAACCTTGTCGATTACTAGGATCAGTATTAGTAAACAGCTGTAGTTCACTTAATCGCTCCTGATCAAAAACAATAGTGCCTTTTGTACCTGTTATTTCATAGGTTAAGCCCATCTTTCTGCCACAAGCAATTCGGCTTGATTCAAGCGTACCTATTGCCCCATTTGAAAACCGCACCATCATATGCGCTTGGTCATCATTTTCTACTTTGGCATATTGGTTGTTATTTTCTGCTTGACCATTACTAAGTAGAGGCCGCTCTTTTATTACTGTTTGCAAGTCAGCCACCACCTCATTAATATCACCCACTAAATATTGAGCCATATTAATAATATGCGATCCCATATCTCCTAACGTACCAGAACCTGCTAACTCTCTTTTTAACCGCCAACTAAAAGGGGTATTAGGATCTGCTAAATAATCCTCATTGTGAGTGCCTCTAAAATGAACAATGTTTCCAATTTCACCGTTTTCAATAATTTCCTTTACTAACTGTGCAACCGGGTTTTTTACATAGTTAAAGCCAACAAGTGTCTTAATTCCTGCTTTTTCAGCAGCTTCAGTCATTTCCTTAGCATCTACAGCATTTAATGCCAATGGTTTTTCTGAATACACATGTTTACCTGCAGCAATAGCCGCAAGAGCCATATCTTTATGCAGGTAATTCGGCGAACAAATATCGACTACATCAACATCAGGATCGTTCACTAAGCTTCGCCAATCTCCCGTTGCCCGGTTAAAACCAAGATCTTTAGCCTTTTGCTCAGCTAACGTTTGATTTACTTCTGCAAGCATTTCACACTCAATACTCGCCGATAAAGGAAAAACCGCCGGACAGGCTTTAAATGCAATGTTATGGGCTTTGCCCATGTAGCCCGTGCCGATAAGACCAATTCGTAATTTTTCCATTTTTTACCCTTTATAAGATGCCTTTAGGGGAAAAATAAACCTTAAAGTGCTGCCAGTGAATTAGTTGAACTACTCTTAATACATTCAGCCGGATTACTTTTACTTTCAGTAGAGTTATCTATTTCTTTTTCTTGAAAAGCATCAATCCGTGCAAACTCTTCTAGTTCTGCTGTTAGATTTTCCATTTCATCACCACCAGCCATCATAGCCAAAACATTTTCACGACTGACCTCTGTTTTACGGAAAGTACCAAAACTAGTGCCTCGTTTTAATATGGTAAAGGCATCACCCACTGGATAAGCATGATGCACATTATGGGTAATAAAAATAACAGCTAAGCCACGTGCTTTAGCTTGAGCAATATAATGTAAAACAACTGAAGCCTGTTTAACTCCAAGCGCTGAGGTAGGCTCATCTAAAATTAATACTTTCGCTCCGAAATAAACCGCCCTGGCAATTGCCACACACTGACGCTCACCGCCAGATAATGTACCTACTGGCTGAGAAGGGTCGCGCACATCAATACCAATTTTCGCCATTTCTGCTTTTGCTACTTGGTTTGCCAGCTTCCAGTCTATACGACGAAAGATTCCCCTGCCTTTGGTCGGCTCACGTCCCATAAAAAAGTTACGAGTGATACTCATTAATGGGACCATGGCTAAATCCTGAAATACTGTTGCTATACCATGGTCAAGGGCATCTGCTGGGGAGTGAAAAGACACCGCTTGCCCTTCAACCAGCATTTGCCCCTGGGTAGGTTGGTGTACCCCTGATAATGTTTTTATTAATGTAGACTTACCTGCACCATTATCCCCCAATAAACACATTACCTCCCCAGCTGAAACGGCTAAAGAAATATCTTGTAAAGCGATAACACTACCGAAATACTTATGGACGTTTCTTAATTCAATTAAAGGCTTATCATTCACTTTTAATTCTCCTACACCCTTCTCGAATGATTTTTAGGGTTTGTTGTCGCCCCAAAAAACCATTCGCTTTGGCTATACCTTTAATGGGATTCTGTCGCTTTTTTACGAGCGTAATTATTAAACATCACAGCAAGCAACATCATCACACCCATGAAGACTTTAAACCAATCAGTATTAACACCGGTATAGAAAATTCCCATTTGCACCGTGCCAAAAATAAGTGCACCAAATACTGCACCTATCGCAGAACCATAACCGCCGGTTAACAATGCACCACCAATTACCACTGCAATAATAGCTTCAAACTCTTTTAATAAGCCCCTGTTGGTATCCGCTGAACCAGCATCCAATACTTGTAAGCAGGCAAAAACCGTTGCAGCTAATGCAGTAGAAATAAATAAAGTGATCTTTACCTTATTAACTGGTACTCCAACATTTCTCGCGGCATTTGCATCACCACCACAGGCAAATATCCAGTTACCAAACCGGGTCATTAATAATACCCAGGTAGCAAGTGCAGCAATAATCACCCACCAGATAATAGAAACAGGAATACCAGTTACCATTGGTTGGCCAGCAAAGTTAGTTTCAATCCAGCCCATTTCAGCAAACCAGGAAAATAAACCAGTTCCCACCTCACCACTAAATAATGATGCTAGCCAATCATTGTCAGCTGCTTCTTTTAACCCACCTACCTGTGTTCTACCGGTAATTAGACGAGTAAAACCAATCGCCAAACCACGCAAGATAAATAAAAAAGCCAGAGTGACAATAAAAGACGGGAGCTTTGTTTTGACAACTAAATAGCCATTGAGAAAGCCAATTCCAACTGCACCAATAAACGCAATTAAAATTGCCATCCACATGGGTAAACCCCAAACCGATACTGGAATAGCTAGTACCAGACCAGAAAATGCGATCATGGAACCAATGGATAAATCAAATTCTCCTGCAATCATTAATAATGCAGCCGCCACAGCGATAATACCCAACTGCGCCGACACTTCTAGAAAATTAATCGCTCCACTGGCGCTGAACATACCACTGTCGCCAGCAAATATGCCAAAAAAACCAAACACTAATAATGCACCTGCTACCGCACCTAATTCAGGACGATGCATTGCTTTGCGAATAATACCTTGTTTTCGCAGTCGCTCATCTTTTGCAAGATCTACCGCAGATGCAGTTGTTGTTGAACTCATATTGAAAAAACCCTTCCTAGCCAGCAGAGTATCTTTTTTTAGTTTTTGCTGTTGTTGCAAATACCACTAAACTAAGTTCCTTCTCTCCATCTGTGGGAGAAGGCTGTCGCAAAAGCTGTACCCCCTTTAATAAAGGGGGGATTTAAAGTGATCGTGGTTTTTGAGTCATCTCCGCTTATTTGCTTGTAAAAATCCCCCTCAGTCCCCCTTTTTCAAAGGGGGAAGCTGGATTGAGCCATAACTCCAACCCACCTGTTTCTTGCAGCAACTCCAGAACATCCTGTTGCTTCTTATTTATTCCCCAGAACCCTTTTGTGGCAGCCTCTGTGGGAGACGAAGCTAAAAGAACGTTGGGAAATAGTTATAATAATGCTCTCTTTTTAAAGATACCCAATAAATTAAATACAACTCTATCGAATACCTTTTTTGCTTAGCTCCACTACCTGCCCAGCATTTTCTTTCGTGACAAAACCTGGACCAGTTTGTACTTCACCATTAGGTAGTACACCATATTTAGTATATTGGGATAGGAAAATAACCGGTAAATAACCTTGTAAATATTGTTGTTGATCAATGGCAAAATCCATACTGCCTTTTTTTATCGCTTTTAATATATCTGGAGATAAATCAAAAGTGCCTATTTTAACTTTACCTGCAGCTCCTGCTTGCTCAATTGCTGCAATAGTGGGGTCAGCGCCAATGGAGCCTAACGTTAAAATACCTTCTATATCTCTATTTTTATTTAAGTAGGCTAATAATGCATTTCGCACTTCGGTAGGGTCTGTACTCACCGCCAAAATTGCAGCATTCCCTCCCATTCCTTCCACAAAACCATCACAACGTTGATCTAGTCCAGCGTTACCTTGTTCATGGTTAACACACAGCCCTTTTTTTACCCCATTCTGGCGCATTCTTTCGCCAGCACCTTTGCCAGCTAAGTACTCACTCTGTCCTACATGGAGTTTCACACCAAGTTGCTTATAGACAGCTGCCCCAGAGTTCATTGAAATAACCGGAATACCATTATTGATGGCTTTTTTTATCGACTCAGCTAATGCATCTTTATCTGGTATGGATACCACTAACCCATCAGGCTTAGTCGCAACGGCAGCATCAATAATTTGCGCCATTTTTACCATATCGAAAGAATCAGGAGATCGGTATTCAACTTTTACATTCGCTTCTTTAGCTGCTTCATCAACGCCATTTTTTACCACCGACCAAAAGGGGTCTTGAGGCTGTCCATGACTGACAACGACTACACGAGAGGTGTCGGCTGTCAAAACGCCACAATAAGTACTCATAGCCGTTACAGCAGCGATAACTAATTTTTTCATTATTCAAAGCTCCTTATTATAATTATGCTCTTTATAATTACGCCCTTCGCTCACGACTTTTAGAGTTTGCTGTGACCGCATCCCTTTACAATCAAGCTACCAGCTAAAAACCTATGCTTTGGGTTTGGACAGGTATACTCTCCACAAATACCCCTTTAGAGTTCACCTTGCAGTAGCAGGCTAGCTTCCTAAAAGATATTTGCTTTGACTATATAACGTTATTTTTTAGCTACCTGTATCATTTATTATTTGTTTGATTTTTATTCAAAACAGCAGTTTGACTCAACCACTACACTAATGTCCTTACTGTTATATTGAAATATTTATTTCATTTCCACTATTTTTTAAAATTTTTTTGTTATAAAAATACAAAATGAAATATTTGTTTCATTTTCAGCGATTATGCGCTATAAATGAAACATTACAATAACAAGGTATCCATACATGGTTGTCAATCCTCCAGAGAGCCTGGCAGAGCTGGAGTCTGCCATTACAGCTAAACATATTTCTCTGAGTAAGCGGCTTCAACAAGTCGCACAGTTTGTGATGGATCACCCCAAAAATATTGCATTTGGTACAGTGGCGGCAATTGCTCAAGATGCCGATGTGCCTCCTTCAACCCTCGTGCGATTTGCTAATGCCTTTGGTTTTCAGGGCTTTAGTGATATGCAACGACTATTTCGAGCCAAGCTGGTTGAGGACAACCCCAGTTATAATGAGCGCATCCGCCTTGCTAAAGAACAGCTAAGTCAGCCAAGTCCTACATCTCCTATTCAGTTACTGAATGAGTTTGCCTCAGCTAACATGCTTGCCATGGATCAACTGAAGACTGAAGCAGATGCCGATAAGTTAGAGTCAGCTATCAATATTCTGGAAAAGGCTAATGTGATTCATATAGTCGGGTTTCGCCGCTCTTTTGTCGTAGCCTCTTATTTTGCTTATGCACTACGCCATATTGATAAAAGCGCATTTCTAGTTGATGGCGTGGGTGGCATGTTTAGAGAACAAGCCAGTGTTATCCAACCTCAGGATGCAATGGTTGCCATTAGCTTTAAACCTTATGCAACAGAAACTCAAGAAACGATAAAAGCAAAACCAGCTGAAGTCCCTTTAATCGTTATTACCGATAGTCAGCTCAGCCCATTAGTGCAACAAGCAACTGTGAGTTTTGTAGTAAAAGAAGCAGAGGTGCGTTCATTTCGTTCACTGACTTCTTCTTTATGTATTGCTCAAGCACTCTCTATTGGACTAGCTTATCGACAGGAAGAAAAAACAAGTAACAACCCAGTTAATGAAGACTAATAAATAAAAAGTTATTTCTATATTTTATTTTAAAAAATATAGCCAAAACGAAGGATGTTTAGGCAAGGCCATCAAGCGATGAGTTCCAGCCAGCATTCTTTTTATCAATTAAGGATGCTGTCGTAAGTCTTGCAGTAGCAGACTTACCCCCAGGAGCTTATTGAAATAAGTGACTGGGGTGAAGACAGTTTATTGCTCCTGCATAAACTGCATTCACACCATCCTTGGTGCTTAGCGAAGATAACAAAGCACTTGTGCCCTAGGGGTATAAAGATCATTCGTGAAGGGTATACATTAGGAGAGTAATTAATGATTAACTTATGCTTATTCGGCGCAGGCCGTATTGGCTCAATCCATGCAGCCAACGTCTCACAGCACCCTGATGTACACATTAAATATATTGTGGATGTTAATCAAACAATAGCCAACCAAATGGCAGAACAATATGGTGCTACCGTTACTGATGTAGATAAAGCCTTGGAAGATACAACAGTTGCCGGAGTCATTATTGCCAGCTCAACCGATACCCATGCAGATTTAATGATTCGCTCTGCACGAGCAGGTAAAACCATATTCTGTGAAAAACCCATCGACCTGAATATTAATCGAGTAAAAGAATGCCTACAAGTGATAGAAGACGCTCAAGTGGAATGTGCCTTAGGCTTTAATCGCCGTTTCGACCCTCAATTTAATCAACTTCATAACCAGTTAAATCAGGGTAAAATTGGTGAGTTACAAATGGTATCCATCACCAGTCGAGACCCAGCTCCCCCACCTGCTCATATTTTGCCAGCAACAGGTGGGTTATTTAGAGATATGATGATTCATGACCTGGATATGGCCCGTTGGCTATTAGGTGAAGAGCCAACAAAATTATTTGCCAGCGCCAGCTGTCTTATTGATCCCGCCATTGGTGAGTTAGGTGATGTCGATACCGCTATGGTAGTACTCAAAACTGCATCGGGTAAATTATGCCAAATTAGCAATAGCCGACAAGCAGTGTATGGTTATGATCAACGAATCGAAGTATTCGGCAGTAAAGGTATGTTGCAAGCTAATAATAATACCGCTACGAATTTATCATTTAGTGGTGAGCAAGGAGTGATTAGCGAAAAGCCTTTATATTTCTTTTTAGAGCGTTATGCAGATGCCTATAAAGCAGAGTTAGATAACTTTATTGCAACCATACGTGGCACCGAAAAACCACTAGCTAATCAGCACGATGGTTTACAAGCACTGGCTTTGGCAGATGCCGCTTTGGAATCGGCAACCACAGGGAAGCAGGTCATTTTAAACTAGTACTGGGCGCATTAAACCGCCCTATTTCCTGTACTTATGGAAGCATTCAGACATGCGAGCCATGAACAATTATCGACTCTCTGGAAAAGTAAAAGTGGGCAGTAATAAAAAAATGTTGGTTTTGCTGATGTCTTGATTATCAATAAATCGAGGCAAGTAATTTCCCAGAAAAACAGTCTGTTTGAAAGCTTAGATACTTTTGACCTAGCTATCAACGAGGCTATGAAAGCCCCAACGATTGGCTTAACACCAGAGCGAGCGCTTGACGAAACCATGTTAGCTGGGTGGAAAGGGTTTAAGGTCGAGTGGTTACAGAACTGCTTTGTTCAGAGGATGCCAGCTAGGCCACATAGGAGCACAGTTGAATCGTTGAGTGATAGGCGTTGGGCGGATGGGTTGCGTTTGGAAGTTTAACCCCCATCCAAAGGGATGTGGAATTAAGCCAAAAGCCACCTATTAGATGGCTTTTGATTAATCAATTAATTGATTAATTACACTGCGGCTTTTGGTGCATCACTTCAGTGAATGCTTCAAAAAGGTCTTTACCAGTAGGTTTTGTGTAATTAAAAGGTAATATTGATAACCCATAGCTACGGTATTTAGACCAGGTTTCAGGCATTGCCTTCTCATTGGCAACATGATGAATAACCAAGTTATTGTATGCTTTTAAAGCCTTATTGATTTTATTTTGGTCGTTTGTACCGTGTGCTTTTAAAGCTAGTAGATACTTTTTAACATCATGTACAAAGTTTTCTTCGTGATGTTTTAGAGGAGATAAATCACCTTGAATACCTTTTAAACTACACACAAATTGGTCTACTTTACTGGTATCAAATATAGTTTTCGATTTTTGTGTTGGGTAGCTATCCATTCTACCTGAGTGATAAGCGTAACTAAGATCCCTAATATTGTTTAAGTAAGTGGTTGTGATTTCTTTAAGTGTTAACTGCTTACTAAATGCTTCAGGGTAATAACCTTCAGGAGATGCCTCAGGATAGTATTTTTTAGAGCTAGACTTTATACCGCCAGACAAAAACTCTGATGCAAGAATGTACTCTGCATAAGGAGCGAAATTACTGATATTAGCCCAAAACGCTTCGTTACATAACGTAGATAAATCTAACAGTGCTAGTTTTTGGCCAGAAATAGTCTTGATGTATTTCAACAACTCTCTTGCATCATCAGGTAACATTCTTCTTTCAAACAAGCTTCCTTTATTCGGTCCACCATGCCCTCTAACTAAAAAGCTAAAACGTAAACTCTTGTTTGGGTAATCCTGTTTTTCTTTGGCAACTATTTCATCAAGATATTTTTTAAAAAATGCTAACAGCTGTTTACTGTGCTGTTTTTCTAACTGCTCATCTCTACGATCATGCTTGTGCAATATTGAACGCTGAACCATTACATTGCGAGGGTCTAACGAACGATTAGGTTGATAACGTTCATCGTTTCCTAAGTCATACCCCTCTACTTTATCTAGGTAAATAACTGCGTTATAAAGTTTAAAATTACCTTTTTCGCGAGTACTGCTTTGGCCTTCCCAAGCGCGATTTTCATACTGCCCCCATAAGTTGACAGAAATCATTATGTCGCGAACATCCTTAGTTTGAACAGGCTTTTTAGTTGTAGTCGTTGTTGTGGTAGTTGGCTTAGCTGATTTAACCCACTGCCATTGCTGGTTTGGTCCACCGTGAAACTGCCATGCTCCAATGAGCTGGCGATCAGCATAATAGTCTAAAACCATGTAAGGGTTGCTTTGGTTTTGTAAGGTGTTTCCTGACCAACGCCAGCGCTGGTACATTTCATTATTACACTGAGCAATGTAAGTTCGGCAGATAGGGCTTGTGTTCCTTGCCTGGCATTGATGAGTGGTCCTTTGTGAGTGTTAGCGGGTTTCAGTATAGGTTAGAGGGAAATGGAGAGGTTTAAGGCTTTGTGGCAGAGAGTGGGGAGGCAATAAGTTTACTGGTTAGATTCATCTAAAAGCTGGTCGATAGTGCTCGCTAGCTCCTTTTTGTCAGCAGGCTTGATCAAATACCCTTTGGCTCCTTGCTTCTTACCCCACAAGATATCTGTTTTCTGATCTTTTGTTGTTAAGATCACTACTGGAATATGCTTAGTACGATCATCTGTAGTGATTTTTCTCGTAGCTTGAAACCCGTTCATCTTAGGCATAACTATGTCCATCAGGATCAAGTCTGGCAAAATCTCAATTGCTTTTTCAACACCCTCTTCACCGCTTTCAGCAGAGTATATAGTATGCCCAAGCCCTTCAAGAATTGCTTTATGTCCTTCTATCATTGTTACCGAGTCATCTACGATTAGTATTCTTGCCATAAAGTAGAACCCTTGGGAGCTTGTTTAAGCAATAACAAGTATGTTGTCTATTTATGTATATCTTAGTTATGGATGAGTCAATATGCTAAGTACAAGCAATAAAATAGATAAATGTTATTGGCTGGGTAGTGCTCCTGTATCAGAGACGCCTATCAATCTTACTATCAGCCAGAAGAGTCATATGATATAGTTTAAGGTATCATATGAAACCACTAGGAGCGCAAAATGTCTGCCTCTGGAAAAGTAGCAAGCGGAAGCTCAAAGCTTCAATTTAACCCTGCCAAGTCTCCCAAAAAGAGCAAGCTAATTGCTCGTGTAATTGGTGTTGACCGGGTAAAAGTTCAAACCTCATTGTTAGAGGGCCTTTCAGTAAAGGCGATTGCAGATATTGAAAAGGCATTAGGAATTGATCAAAAAACTTTCCTGCTAATTTCTGGTATGTCAAAAGCTACCCTAAGCCGCCGCAAAGAAGCAGGACGCCTAACACCAGATGAATCAAGCAAGGTGTATCGGTTTGCTCAGCTTTATGACTTAGTAAAAGCCATGATGCTGGACGACGACGAAAAG
The DNA here is from genome assembly GCF_028858535.1 of Spartinivicinus poritis. Lineage (NCBI taxonomy): Bacteria > Pseudomonadati > Pseudomonadota > Gammaproteobacteria > Oceanospirillales > Zooshikellaceae > Spartinivicinus > Spartinivicinus poritis. The sequence goes on along the minus strand of NZ_JAPMOU010000060.1, from coordinate 6,021 downwards.
GCAAGAGACTGGCTACAGACGCCAGAGCCTTTATTCGGTGGTAAAACCCCTCTAGAGCACGCCAGAACTGAATTCGGCGCTAAGGAAGTAGAAGACCTTATCGGGCGTATCCGGCATGGGGTGTTTAGTTAATGCTGAAAGGATGGAGAATAGCAGCACCGGAATATTCAAAAACCCCACAAGAGATGTTATCAGGCGAAGGAGCATTTTTATTTGGTGGGCGCTGGAATTCAAAGGGGACAAGAGTTGTATATCTTGCTGAAAGCCTAGCGCTAGCCTCTATGGAGTTGTTAGTGCACCTCAAGCAGTCGGATATACTAAAGCAGTATCACAAACTATCAGTGTCGTTTAATGAGTCGTTAGTAATGGATTTGGACACGGATAGTTTACCGTCGAATTGGCAGTCTTACGAAATGGAGCCAGATACACAGGCAACAGGTGATTACTGGGTGCACAACAAACTATCATTGCTGCTTAGGGTACCGAGTGTAACTGTCCCTGAAGAGTCAAATTATATTCTTAATCCAGAGCACCCTGACTTAGATAAGCTTGATATAAGTGAAATTGTTGATTTTGGGTTTGATTCTAGATTGGTGAAAAAATGAGTGACTCAAATAGTATAGCCGATCTGTTGTATATGCCAGGTATAGATGAAATTGACTTTGATCCCCCCAAAGCAAACATTATTTTACAGGATGATATTTACGAGGAGTTTCTAGAAATGCTGGAAAAAGAGCCAAGCCCAGCACTTAAAGAGTTGTTAGAAAGCAAATCGCCTTGGGAAGAGTAATAGCCGTAATGATCTAAAATATATAGGAGGGGCAAATATTGGTGATCTGGTATGAAAAAAGTTCTCGTCATCATTGCATTGATATCAGCCACATGGGTGTTTTTTAATAAAAGCGGTGGGCTTTCTGGCGAGGTAACTCTAGGGCCAGGCGTTTACGCTAGAGACATACCTAATTTACCATTGTTTTTCATGTCGTTAATTAACTCCTGTGGAAACTGTTTTGCCGTATAAGCAGATGCATCAATAAACAGTTAATTCTAGCGGTATATTGTCTGGAACAGCTTCGATGTTCATCCACTTACGAAGGGAACTAAACATAGGTTCGCCAATAAATTCAGCGTTTGAATGTTGCATCCACACCGTCAATGATTTGAATTGATTTATCTATGACTCCTAAAATTATTGCTTGAGATAGTTTTTAGGCTAACTATTAATGAACCTCACTATGATGTGCAGTTACTGCTGTATTTTTACTGAAGCAGCCTGATAGGTTTCACCCTTCTGCCGCGAGCATAATGCAACCACCAGCTATGAGGACTTACAGTGCTCCACTCCTACTATCCCTTGCTTCAGGACTTTCCAAAAATGCTAAGCACCAGCTATTATTACACAAAATTCGTACTATGTTGATTCATAAGGTGCAAACACATAAACTTTTATACAAAAGCTAATGTGTTTTAGACATAATTTAAACCTGTTATAGCTGCTATATACCAGTGTTTGTCTGACTATTACTTTACAATGTACCTACCATTTGAGTTGATATAGAGAACCACTTCTTCCTCAACATGAATTTTATGTTCACCTTTCGTTTTAGAGCCAAAGAAGCTGCTTGGCGATAACGGGGTTTTCTTTTTTTCGTTCTTCCACTGATGGGTAGCTTTTCCTCTTACTACCACCGCTTTTAGTCCGTTGTCGTTCTTGATAGTCCCTTTAAAGCCCTCTTGTAGTTTAATAAAGCTGCCATTAGCTGCATTAGTTTTCCCCCATAGGTAAGCTATCTGCACCTTGCCTTTCCCTAGCCATTTAACATCTTTAGTATCTAGCCAAACTAGGTTACTCTCATCTACATTAATTGGACTCTCACCAGTAGCAAACGCCTTTTCTGCTGAAAGAACAAGGTACGGACCACTGTCGATTTCTAGGTAAATGAGGTTATCTTGCCCATTTGCCGCTGTGATATGATTTCCCCCCGCTGGTTGAGTCCAAAACGAGCCTGTTGGTAACCACATTTTCTCTGCTGTGGGATCATCATTATGTATTAAACCTTCAATCACTATGCCACGGTATGTTATGTTGTGAATATGCGGTGGCGATGAGAAACCTTGTTTAAATTTCACCAACATACCTGTTGCCATGTCTTTGGTTCGATCTCCCCATAAATCGGCTGCTCTTGGGCTTGCGTCACCTCTAAGTGGGTTAAGCAGACCCCACTTGATATTACCTGTAGCTATTGTCGAGTGGTCATTTGCCTTTGATGGTAATGTAGTAAAACCCATTGCCAACGCAAATACAGCAAACTTTAATCTATTCATCCTTGCTTCTCTTTATTAGGCCCAAAACTATACATAAAGGTAGCCCATAACTATTATTGATTTAACTATTCCGATTCATAAAAAATAACATCGTAAAAAAATAAATGATTAATTAAAGAAACAATACAGTAAACTTATTTTTATTTAACTTAAAAAACAATAATTATTTTGGCGAGTAATCTATAGTCTTTATCTATTCATGATATAATCTCAAGGCTCATAAACTTACACAGGGTTCCCAACCCACTTATCTTTTTCACCATTTGTCGGCAGTTATACCTGTCGCGAATCATTTTTAGGTTTTGTTATCTTCATTCCTCACCCCAATCACCTATTAATATAGGCTCATGAGGCTTCGTCACTTGATGGCCTCACCTAAAAACCCTTCGCATTGGGTATACCAGGAAATATATGACAAATTGATTATAGTTCGATCAAAAAAACCTACACTAGGACTAGTGCAGGGTGGTAAGATTAGATGTCTGCTTTTACCTGACCTAGAATCGTATTTTTATTTAAGTCTAGTTTAAACAGTACTCTTTCCTTGGTTTCGTTAAAAACTAAGAATCCAAGCTTCCGATGCAATTTGATTACTGACGTATTATTTCTATGAACAGAACTAGTGATGTATTTTATTGAACTTGGCGTTATTTCTCTCAATGACTTCTTAATAAGTGCCCTTAAGGTAATACCATTTCTATACTTAGGATGTATTTGTATAGATAATATGTACACTTCATCGTCATCTTCCTGAATATATTGAAGATAACCAGCAAGCTCACCACCAATATAATTTGTCATTATCCTACACCCTTTGCCTATTTCTTCGAAGAGTTTCTTTTTTCGCCACAAAGGATCAAAGACTCCTCCAGCCTCCCTTATAATAAGCGCCATATTTAGCTCGTCGAGTGCTACTATTTCTTCAATATCTATTTTCATAATTAGTGATGGCTTATTCTAATATTTGATGAACACCATTTATAAGGCATCATCAATAGTGACTGTAGTACGCATGGCAATACCTTTGGAACCAATATGGATGTCATTATGAATCAGTATTAACATCCAAGCAATGCTGAGAGCTTCAATACTCCATTGCCATGGAGTCGTTAATTATGAGTATTGAAACAGTTAAAGCAGGTCAAACGATTCACGCTAATTCTTAATTGATATACTAAACAGGTCGCTTGATGCATATGAAGACAAGGAAGCTGCTTTAACCTAATTTTGCTGACTTAGCTATGTTCAGCCTGAAGAGGTTATAATCTTATCTCTAGCTTAAGCTACCACTCTCAGAAGTCATTTGCTTAAGGGCACCATCTAATAAGAAGATAGTAAAAGAGTAGATTTATCAAATGAAAAAGCGTTGGATTGGATTATTGAAATTATAGACTCGGGAAGCAAGTTATTTTAAATTAATACTGGGCGCTTTAAGGCGCCCCTACAAAACAAACTATTTTTACTTAATCTTTTTTAATAAGATATTCGGATTAATATAGCACTTGATAAAGCCTAATAGCGTAAATTTTACCCGTGTTACCACTATAATAATGGCCATCACCAGATGTATGTAAATTAACGGGCATTGGCGTCCAGGAAACTTGCAACCCTTCATCAATATCATGCTCAACCACAAAAGGCTCAGAAATATAAGTTAACATTTGGTCATTATTTTCTTTAGAAAGACTCATCACACCTAGTGACTCACCTGAATTCCAGGTTAACAGCTCAATCGCTTTATCATTATCATACTTGCTAATTCCTGAAGGCATAAAATCAACTGCAATTCGATAATAACTTGAGCCAACCCAACCTGAACGGGGTACTACACTCACATGTGCGATAGGTTCTTTTGGTAAATTACCTGCAGTGTCATATGTATATGCATCTTCATCTAGCACTTCATCCAGTTCGTACATTCGAATATTTCTAAACATGACATAAGCGCCTTTCACATGCTCATTAAGGTATGGTGTTGAAGAGCTAATATACTTACCCGCCTTGGGCATAGAAGGTGTCATTACGGCTAATAATTTAAAGTTCTCTGCATTAAGGTCAACAGCATTTGAATCTTCAGCCTTACTTTGAGAAGGAGGCATATATTGTAAAGCACGCTTGTGATGCTTTTCTAATTGAACTTGCTTTTTTGGTGAAAGTGCAGTCGAGTAATCAATGTTACTCCTTTCAGGTGTGTATCGACTTTTGGCATGAATAGGGAGGTATGTTAAACAACTAATAACAACAGCTAAGATAATAGAAACACTTTTGTTTAACTGTATATTCATAAGCATCCCTTTGTTAGTTAGTGTTTAGCCAAGTTACTCCGCCACCACTCAAGCTGTCTAGTGTAATATTTATGCAAACGTAGGAATAAGCTTGCTTTAAAGGCCAAGTGTCTGAAAATTTTACTAATACTTTTTAGTGCTATCTATATGGTGGCCAACTGAAAATAGTAGCTGCTTGACATGAAACTCTATCTTAAAAACGAGGCCAACGAAGTTTAATATATTAAACGCAAGAAAATGTAAAAAATTACTTTTTTCTGTTAAGACTAGTTTTTATTTACTGGCTATACTAGATAAACTAACTGTTGTGCTACGAATAAGCTTGGTCATTTGAGCAACTAACTCATCATAATAGGGGTTCCAGGTTAAACGCGCATATACGTTATTATTGGCTTCATTATTAGCTGCCTGATAGCCCCAACCTGAAAACCAAGGCTTTGTGCCTTGATAACATAATGCTTCTTTTTCTTCAGACTGGCCATTATTGCAAATGCGGGTATTTCCAAACTGTCCATAGCGGGGATTATTTGGGGAAAATAATGGCCCCATATGAGAGCCTGCACTAATACGATACTGTGGTAACTTCATTGTATAACTGATAGTACGCTTGTCTTGCGGAGGGTTGTCACCATACCAAATTAATAAACTATTAGGATGGGTAAAGCTTTGAGTAAAGTAACCTGCTATTGTTTGGCTATCTACTACACTATCTGCCTCACTCAACACCATCAACACAGGCTTATTAAATGGCTTGTTTAAATCCTCTCTAACAATTTCTGAAGTTTGATAATAAACCGCCGCACCATTAGTAGGTAATGACTCATAGCGGGTAATATTAGTTTCTGGATCAACATCTACCCAATCAATAAACCAGTTTGCAATTGGGGTATATTTGACTGCATCACTCGTAGCTTGAAAAGCCGGCGAAAACAATAACAAGCCAGCAACTTTATCATTTCGGTAGGCTTCAGAGGTAACCAAATTGCCCCCTGTCGAATAGCCTCCTAACCACAGCTCATCAACCTCATTTGCCATTAGCTCAGTATGATAGCTCACAATTGATTGCCAATCAGACAATGTCGGCAACATTAAGTCAGCAGGCTTACTCCCATGACCAGGTAACAGAATAGTACGCACTAGAAACCCTTGTTCTTGTAGGGTGCGACTGATATCAATAAATGAATAAGGCGAATCCCCAAGCCCATGAACCAGTAATACCCCTTTTGTCGCTTTCTGCTTTGGCAGTAATTCGTAGGGTGAATTAAGCATCAGCTCATGACGGGTATTATCAGTTAAATAGGCACGATTCTCTGCAAGCCATTGTTTAGTTTCATTTATACCAGTCGCGAATCATTTCTAGGTTCAATAATACAGCATCATGTGTATAATCCACTGTTATGAGAGGATTTGA
>NZ_JAPMOU010000059.1 GCF_028858535.1 Spartinivicinus poritis | reverse complement strand
TCAAATGCCTGGCCACTAGTCCGTTTAAGCGGGTTAATTATGGATAAGCGGTTGCTGTTCGGGTCGTAGGTAAACGTAGTTTTCTTACCATTAGCGCTAACGCTTTCAATAATTCGGCCTAACTTGTCGAATACTTGTCTATGCTGCTTAGCTATGGTGCCATTCATGTATTTAATGGTTTGCTTGGTGATATTGCCCATATCATCAAGCTCATACTCGATACGCTCATTAAGGCCGTTATACGTCGCCTTTAGCCTAAAAAATGCATCGTATTCGTAGTTAGTCTCAGTACCATCTGGCCGGGTAATTTTAGTGACTAAGCCGGTTGCATCGTCGTAAACATAAGTCGTGGTTAAATCGCCCGCACTGCTTTTTAAAGTGCTAGTTTTTAATCGGCCTTGCTCATCATAAGCAAGCTTGGTAACAATGCCATTGGCATCAATCAGAGTTTGAGGCAGGCCGTAATAGTCGTGAAAATCCTTACTTTCTGCCGTGTGGCCTAAGGCGTTAGTAACCTTAGTTAAATTACCTTGCTCATAGTCATAAGTGGTTATGTCCTCAACATCCTTCCGAGGGCCGTCAACTGTTTTCACCTGGCCGTGGGTGTCGTAGGTATAGTTATAAGTGAGTATTTCGGTTTGTTCCGCGTCGTTCGCGTGAACCATAGGGAGTGCACTGGTTAACCCCAACGCAATAACAAGCTTTTTAAATTTCATGCATCACCTGAATTATGTTGTTGTAGTGAGCGGTATTTTCGACGGCTTTAACAGGCTTAATGATAAGAATGGTTATCCATCCAATAGCCAGGGAGAAAAGCACAACAAGCACGTCTGTTAACTTCTGACGCTTCACTTAAAATCCTTTCTTTTGGTCGGCTTTATTGCTTCTTCTCAAGTTTTTTGTTTTTTAACTGGCCATTGTCGTAATAGGTGTACCGAGTGACTTTGTTGCCTTGGGTAACAGTCTCTGGTAACTGGAATGTAGGGTGCCAGGTGGTAGTAATAATGCGTTGTTGTGGGGTGCCTTCAGCCTCAGTGCGCGCCTTTTCTAAGCCGCGATCATCGTAATAGGTAAAGGTGGTTTTGTTGCCTAACCAATCGGTTTGTGACTTTACAAGGCCGTTGTCGTAGTAGGAATAGTTCTGATTGGCTGCAACACAGTTTGCAGACTTGTGGCCTTCGACTTTTTCAACCTTGTTACCGACGCGAAGAGTTTTAAAGTGATAGGTGGTTTTTTTGCCTAATGGGTTGGTAACAACTGTTGTATTGTTATTCTTAAACTCATAAACAAATTTGCTTACAACTGTTTTTTTATTTTCCTCTTCCGTTTCTTCTCCAACCTGGCTATAAGCAACTAAGCCTTTATCATCATACCCATAGCGGCCTAGCTCCTTACCATTCTTAAGTCGCTTGGTGAGTGCATGAGGATAGCGGGCATCATCGAATTTAAATTCGTAAGTATCGCTCTTGTGGGTAATGGTGCTTAAGTTGCCTTTGCCATCGTAGCCAAAACCAACCACATTATCTTGACCAACCAGGCTTAGAGACTCAACAACACCGTTATTCATCTGTACGTCAATTGCTGTGCCGTACTGGTCTTGTACCTGGCTAATAACACCATTGGTATAAACTAGCTTGGTAAGCTCCTTTCCAAACTGGGTGATAGCAGTTAATTGGCCACTATTATTAAAATGCAGCTTTTGCTGGCTAGCTGTATCGTGTAAAACCCATCCGTCTGAAGCTTTTACTAATTCTTGAGTAACATCAATACGGGTCCATTTATCGCCCTGATTATCCAAGTGCAAAATCTGGCCGTCTGGCATTTGTACTTTTGCTTTGTTTTCAGTGATGGCTACATGGGTATCGAGTAATGAAGTGCGATTTTTACCGAATAAACCACTAACAGCAGACTTGCTATTGTAGTGAATCGTGTTGTCTATTTTGATTTTGCCAAGAGGTAAAGCAAATGGCTGGTATTTGTTGCCTGTAGTGATATTGACGGGGTTGTTTTTATTGCCGCAGCTATCACCTAACTCCTCTTTTTCAGCTAGTTCTTTACGCTCGCGGGCTTCGCGTTCTTTTCGTTCTTCTTCAGTTTCTATGTGGTCGACTTCGTATATTTTCACAGTAGGGTGAAGGAAAACCCTGCCAATGTGTGTAATATCGCCCCCTCCCCATGTATAGCATTTGTCTTTCATCTTCATTCTATAAATTGGAGTGGTGTGGGCTTGCATATAGCTCGAAAATAAATCAAACCAATAATATGCGTAATAGTTTAATAATGAGTCTTGGGAAGGGGTGGTTGTATAGTTAATATGGTAATGGGCATAGTCAATTACACCTAAATAGTCATTTGTAAAAAAAGCTTTCACACTGGGGGCGCTGCTATTCCTTATTTCTGATCTGCAATGAACACCTCGGGGGCTTTTGGGTACATTTACCCTTTCGTTGAGGATATGGTTAATCATACTTGAGGACTCTTTAGCTGTTGCATGTCTGCTAAATCCAGAGTCACCATATATCCAGTATTTTTTTCCGTTTTCAGTACCTGTTTTTAATAATGTAAGGTTTCGGGCATAAAAGTAACCACTATCGCCTCTAGCTTGTGTAGTAGCCCATTTTAAAGCTTCTTCATGAGTGGCAAAGGGGGTAGATCGAATATCTTTATATTTTGGGCGAGGGTAGGATTCTGCTTCTGCCACTTTTGTAGCTACATAATCCGAAGCAGCAAAAGCTTGCGCCGAAAAAAGCACAGACGTACTAATACATAGCGCCAATAGGCGTTTATTTTTATCCATAGAATAATTTCCAATACTGCTAGTTAACTAGCTGGTTGTGTTTATGTGTTGGTCTTGTTGTTGTAGCGTCTAGCTACCGGGCGGGTGGAATTTGTAAGTACTAATGTGGTCTGTGGAATTGATAAAATAATGACTACATAAATCCATCTTTTTTTCCTTATTATTTATACATCATGTAATACCAATCCGATTATAAGACGACAAGCAATCAGAAAAACAGGGGAAATATTTCACTATTGTTTAACAATAATTAAATATGACTGTTATTCATAAAGTAGGTGAAAGTTAGTAGCAAAGGTGAAATATTTGGGCATTGCTACATAGTGATAGGTGTACAAAAGTTGTGCTGTCGTTGGGTTTTTGTTAGTGTTGGCCAGCCTTGAACTGGCCATAACAGTGAGGGGCAATGCTAGGAGTGCTGAGCCTCCTAGCTTTAGTTTGGTAACTGTAAAGCTGGCTTGAGCTTTAAATGAGCCCTAAACCCTTCAAAGTCTTTGTCTGAATAAAGTAGTGGTATTTTATTTTCAATACAGAAGGTGGCAATCATACAGTCAATGGTTTTCCTGACTGTAATACCCTTCTTCCTTAAAGTCCGGTAGTTTTCAGCGCTCTTAATGGCAAAGTGCTGGTTACACAAAGGATAAATATCAAGTGCTGTGAGTAGCTCTTTAGCTTTTTTAAAATCTTTATCTTGTCGAAAACCTTGGAGTATTTCTGCCAGGATTAAATCACCTATCACTACTATGTCAGTAGACAGTAGGTTGTCTAATTTGTCAGTGTGTGCTGTTTCTTTACCATTGAAGTAATCAATCCAGACGCTTGTATCAACAAGAACCACTAATTAGTCCTCATCTCATCTAGATCACCTTCCCAGCTCAGCTTGCCGCGAAACTGCTTAATCTTCTCTTGTTGCTTAAGCTTAATAAGCATCTTTAAGCCAGCTTCTACAGCATCCTTTTTGGTCTTCAGGCCAGTAATCTTAAGGGCTTCTGCCATTAAGTTATCATCAATATTGATGTTGGTTCTCATAGCCATTTACCTGTGGTGTGTATTGATTTTTAAAATTATACACATTGCAGGTATGACAAGCAAACAGTTTGGTTGATTAGTAGGCTGTCTATAGTGAGACGAAAATAAACGTGACCCCGTAGCGTTTACTGTTATGCCGCCCGATAAAACAACTTAGTATCAGCATCCTGCACAACAAGCCCGTCTCTCATTAACCAACGATAGTGCTTATCGACGGTTTTCTGACCAAGCTGGAAAGCCTTCATCATCTGCCGTTTATAGACGCCCTCCCCTACAGGCAACTTACTAACAGCCTTCTTTACAGCCTGGTACTTTTCTAAAGCTGAAGCTCGCTTGATGTTGACCACATTGGATTCAGGCAGCTGCAACTCTTGTTGTTTGGCTTCAACTGCTGGGGTGCCACTCTTTTCAGATTTCACAATCTCCAACTTGGGTGGCGTTGGTTTGGGTTTTTCCAGAGTGACACTCTTTTTCACCCTGGACTTTCTGGGCTTTGGTGGGGTGTCACCCTCTTCCGCTTTAGCAACTTTGGTAGTTTGTGGCTTTTTAACTAATGACGCTTTGAATTGATTTTCCTCGCGGATCAACTCAATAAAGAAGCTAGCGACTAGATCAAGCAATACAGCTAGCAGTATGAACACATACACCTGGACTGTAGCCTTGTCTTCACTCACTGCTGTAGCAATAGCACCCAATAGCGCAGTCATGGGCGTTTCATGGGCAACACCTACCGTATTGATCTTGTCTTGTAACTCAGAGGCTTGTTGGCGTAAAGCCTTGTTCTTTTCCTGCAAAGGCTGAGCAAAGTTCTTGATTCTGTTCAGGCTAATGTACTTATCAATCGCTTTCTGATTCTCTGCAATCTCATCAAGTAGCAACTGTCGTTGTTCAATGAGTGACACTCTTTTTTGCTCTTGCTGAGCAATGTTTGCTTGCACTCGTTGAGTGTCACTCTGTAGTCCACCTATTGAACCCAAGATGCTGGCTGTTGCCAAGGTGATAAATAAAAGAGTGGCACTCAGTGCACCCGCCCAATCTTTACGCTGCTTACGTCTTGCAATCTCTGGCAAGGCCATGAACTTGGCCAACTCAAATGCTAAAGCCAGGCCAGCAAACAACGCACTATAGTAGTTGTTCTCTGAAATGCTCCAGAACAATAAGACAGATAAAGCTATCGATAGAGTGACACTCAGAGTGGCACCCGTATAAGCAAATAAGAGTTGCAGTTTAGTTTTAGGGTGGCGGGCTATTGTTGTCATGATTAAGACTCAAGGCTTATCAGTGGTACTTAGTAGGCGTAATAATGTATTACAAATGTAATACTGGTCAAGAATAATATACAACTATTTATGTATTACAAATGTATAACATTTGATGCAGGCTTGATGTGGTAAGGGGTTGACTTAAATGTATTACATTAGTAATACATTTAAGTTTGTGCTGAAAAGCCTCTGACTAAGATATGTAATGCATATGTATTACATTGTGAGATGCGAAGCTAAGACTTGGATAGTAATAAATGTATTACTTATGTAATACAAAATTGGAAGTGCTGACAAATTAATGCATAGAGTGTATATTTGTATTACAAATGTAGTGCATAATATCAATTGAAAGTGCTCACTAAATCTTAGTAAAGTAATGCAAATGTAATACATTTATTGTGTTGGGGGTCCAGGTGGCTAAGGTTATTGCTGTTACAAATCAGAAAGGTGGGGTTGGTAAGACTACCACATGCATAAACGTTGGAGCAGAGCTAGCACGGCTTGAAAACCGTGTATTAACAATTGACTTAGACCACCAGGCTAACTTAACCAAGGTTCTAAGTGGTGGAGAGCATGAGTTTGATTTAACAGTTGCTGACCTATTCGCCAACCAAAAGGCGAAAATTGAAGATGCAATTTTACCTGCCATGTCTAATGGTAAAGAAATTGAGGGTCTGTTTTTCATCCCTTCACACATCACCTTAAGTCGAGTGATTGAGCAAAGTTTAACCAGGGTGCATAGAGAAAGAATTCTACAACGGCACTTAAAGAAAGTTATTAATCAGTTTGACTATGTTCTATTAGATTGTCCTCCTAGCCTATCATTAGGTGTTACCAACGCAATTATGGTTGCTGATTTATTTTTAATGCCTGTTGATGGTGGGCGCTTTGCTCTTGATGGCCTTAGTGATTTGTTAGATGCAATTGAAGAAGTTAAAGAAACAGAACAAGTTAACTTTGCAGTATTTAGAAATGAGTTTGCAAGCCAAAACAAGCTAATCAATGATTTTTTATCAGAGCAGCTTGAAGGTATTAACGGCAATGTGCTGAAAACAACAGTTAGAAGAGCTGAAGCTATAGGACAAGCTAGTGTCACGGCTCAGCCGTTAGCTCTTTATGCTAAAAGTGCACTGGCTAATAGAGATTATAGAGCCCTAACAAAAGAAATCTTGGATAGGGTTTGATGGAATACAAATGTAATACATTTTAGGTCTGATATGTCTAAACTTGCTGGAACAACAAAACTGGGCGAACGCAGAAATAGAGAAGTCGACGCCCCAAAAGAGAAAGAAAAGCTTACAACAGTTAAAACTAATAGGAATGTTACAACAGGTCTTTCACCTAAGCCTTTTAGACTAACTGCTGATGACATCTCAGGGCTTCAGGAGTTAACGGAAGAAATCCAGTCAATGACCAAAAAGAACATTACTGAAGCTAAAGTAATTCGTGGTTTGATAGGAATGCGAAGCAAGCTTAATAAGAAAAAGCTACTTGAGTCTATTATGGAAAATACTTGATTTGTATTTCAAATGTAATACATTTTATCTTTGTACATTCAGCCATTCTTGACTATTAGATAATTGCTGCCATCCTTATTGGTACTTCAATCTGAAACAAAACTATAAGAAGTACCAATTATGAACACCAAAAAGCTTACTCAGCTGTCTACCCAGCACCCACGCCTAACTGTTCGGACACTAGCCACCCTAATGGCCATTAATGACAATGAAGGTTGTTCTATATCTGAGCTATCTCAGTTCATGAAGGTTAATGAGAAAAACGTGGCTACTACCATTCGCCGCTTGGAAGAGGGGAGGGATAGCGGAGACGTTAAGCTAATCAAGGTCAAGCAGGATAAAGACGACAAGCGCTTTAAGCTGATTTGGCTGACTGCTAAGGGGAAGGCGTTGGTGAAGAAGCTTTAACAGAAGTTAAGATGTAGTTGGTTAAAAATGAAAATTAAGGCATTACTTATCATTATTCTTTTAGTAGCAGGCTGCTCTAAAGGAAGCAGATGCTTTTGGATGGAAAACACATCTGGTGAGTTTAAATGGGTTGATGCTGAAGCTGTTTATGGGAGAAGCCTAAGCAAATATGAGTGTTATGAGCTGGATAGCTGTGATGGCGGTCTGTCCAAATCAGGAGGTGGTTGCTATAAATGGGCTACTTCTCCTGATGCAGAAAGAGAGCCTTGGGATTAGTATTCAATCAATATGTTGGTGAAGCGGTTGTGAGTATATTCCTGTGGATCCATAGGCTTGTAGTGATGCGTTACTTATATAAGTTACTCTTTTTGATCCTTAGTACCTTTTTTCTACTGAGTTCAAAACTATCTGCATGCAGTAAGGAAGCCTACATAGTTGGGTATAGTGAGTTTTTCCCATTTATGTATACGGCGGAAGATTCAAAGGTTAAAGGGTTGGATATTGAGCTGGTAAAAAAAGTATTTGAGCAAGCTGGTTGTACGATAAAGCTTGTTAATATGCCTTGGTCTCGTATTGTTAAAGGGCTAAAAAATGGTTTGCCTGATGTAGCTTTGGTTGCTTCAAAAACCAAAGAGCGATCTATGTATGCTTATTTTTCACTGCCTTATCGAAATGAGCAAATGCGCTTCATGATTAGAAAGAACGAAGCATCAAAATGGCCAATACAAAGTTTGCATGATGTAATGAAATTTAAAATGCGAATAGCTGTAGTTTGGGATAACTGGTTTGGTGGAGAATTTGCCAAGCTTAAGGAAAATAAGGAATTTAAAAAATTAATTAGTAATGTGACTGAAGATTCGGATCGTTTTTCTATGCTTCTTTCAAATCGAGCTGATGCTGTATTACATGATAAAATATATCTAAAAGCGATGGCACAAAAGTTAGGTAAATTAAGTGAGGTAGATTTTTTGCCATTTGTTGTCAATGATGCGCCTGTTCATTTTATGTTTAGTAAGAAGACAACACCACAAGATGACTTGGCTTTAATTAATCAAAAGCTAAAAGAGTTTAAAAAAACACCTGAATATGAGAGCTTGTTTGGTGAGATGAAAACGCACTTTCATAAAGACTAATATAGCTATCAAGGCTGCTGCTGTGTAGAGCTAGAACAAGCTAGCTGACTGCCTAAGATAGGCGTTGGTGAAGCGTATATAGAGAAAACACTACCTTTTGTCATATTCTTTGAGCCTTTCATTTGATAGGTGACTTACATCCCAGTTTCTTTGGTGGATAAAGTTATGATTAAGTCTCGTTATTAGTGAAAAAGGATTCAATATAATGACAAGAAGTACCTCACCCCAACCAATTCGTGGCCGTATTCCTAAACCAGCACCAAAACCTGAGCCTACAACACCAAGCAACTTTTAAGCAGATTTTCATCTCAATAATTGGTTGTATGCTTCATCTAGAAATGGAGCTTTACCAATTAGGCTTGCTTGGCTGACTGCTAAGGCGTTGGTGAAGTGGTTAGGGTGAAAGACATCTTTGTTGCAGAAAGTAGGCAAACTTAAGACTGTAATAGTCTACTCTTAGTAAGTGTTTGGGTGTCTCAAGGCAGTAAAGTTCATGCTTAACTCAACATTACAAGCTAATCTGCATGCCATACTTGTCAGTATTGCAGTTATAAGTGTTCAAAGCCCGTTGGCAGAAGACTTTCCTTTTAGAAAAGATTTTTCTGATGTCAAAGTAATGGAAATTGATACTCTGTTTGGATCTCTTAAGAAGTGTTTAGTTGTTGATGTGCGGTCAAAGTTAGAGTTTTCAGTTATTCATATTAATGGGGCAGTTCATATTCCTTTGAGTAAAAGTAAGTTTGAAGAAGTTGTCTCAGAAGAAAAACAAAAAAATAAAAAATCTTGTGTTGTATTCTACTGTAACGGCCATACATGCAAGAAGTCATATAAAGCTTCGAGAAAAACAAAGTCAATTTCTAATAACTTTGCATATGATGCTGGTATATTTGACTGGGCAACTAAATATACCAATAAAACAATTTTGCTAGGGAAACCTCTTCGAAATGCATCAGATTTAATATCAAAAAATGAGTATGCTAAATATGAAGTCTCTAAGGAGGAAGCTCTTAAGAACAGTGCTTCATTTAATGTGATTGATACTAGAACTTTTTTTCAAAGAACTGAGAAAAAATTACCTTTTAAAAACGTTAAAAGAATTCCAATGCAACGGATAAGACCACTATTGAAGAGAAAAATCATTGAAGATAAAGACCTTCTTTTCATTGATGCTGTTGGAAAACAAAACAAGTGGCTACAGTATTACCTTAAAGAGTATGGGTATGAAAATTATAAGTTCTTAAAAGGAGGCAGTGCTTCATTGTAATTGCACTGCTACATACAAACCCCACCCAGTTTGTGGGGCAGGGCGGCTAGGGCTTGGTTGTGTTGTTAAGATGCAATATATAACTATCGCTTGCGAAAAAACATATCGACACGACCTAGCACTTCAACCTGATTAAATTGCTCAGCTGTATAAGTCTGATCAGGAAAGAAGGCGTCTTCATTTTCAGAAGTGACCGAAAAGCAACTGTCTTCTACTTTTTGTATCCATCTAGCCCATACTTTGCCATGAACTCTAATGGCAAATAGGTCTTTTTCTGAGCCAACCTCAACTGACTTATTGATTAATATACATTCATTAGGCTTTATAAGAGGAGTCATGCTGTCATCTTCAATGACAACGGTTGAAACATCACTTTCGGCTAGATTATTCTTTTTGAGCCATTCTTTAGAGATTGCAAAGTCACCTAACTCACCAGTGGATTCATTATTGAGATGGGCTAAAGTGATTGGATTGTTTTTATCATAGCCTGCTAACCAGGCAGAGCTTACGCTATAAAGCTCTGCAAACTTTTTAAGCTGAATATAACTTAGCCGCCTTATACCTGCTTCAAAGTTGGAAATACGACCAACAGTTACGCCTAGCAACTCTGCTACTTCTTTTCTTTTTTCGAACCCTTTCGCTTTCCTGGCTTGTTCAAGTCTGGCACCTACGCCAGACCAGTATTCTTCTAGTAAGTCTAAGTCTGAGTCAAGATCAATCATAAAAAGCCCACGGGCAATACAGTATTGTGTAAATATCGCGCAAATATACATCCTGGCTTATAGCGTGTCAAAAGCACAATAAAAATATTAATTCACAATATTGTGAATGTTGTTTTGTTGTGTTTATAATACGCTCCAACGAAGCATGAAGTATTAATAACAATATGTACCTAATGAAAAAAACAGAAATGGACAAACAAACGACACTGGACGCCATCGATTATTTAGCCGATCTGTTAGAGCAGGCAAGGCGTAGAGAGGCGGAAGCAGAAGCACACCGCGAGAGTATAGAAGAACGACTCGTTGATATGGTTGGCCGCGTAGTAGAGGGCATTCAGAGCCAGCAGACCAACAAATATAGAGTTAAAACCGTTTCAACACTTAGACGCCGATTGAACCAAGACCAAGTGATAGAGCTGATTAACTGCTTGGGTACAGAAACATTCAGCGACGTTTTTTGTGTGAAATATGATCTTGATGAAGACGCATTTTTCAAGCTAAAGGAAAAAAACTACAACAAATTTATGATGATTTTGAATGTATTAACAACCGCACCCACAAAGACAGTGGTTGACGTGGAGAGACTGCACTAATGGCGATTTCTCTACAAAGTATATCGAAAACCAAGGGGATGAAGGCCCCGCGAATCCTGATTTACGGCACTCATGGTATAGGTAAGACGACATTTGCAGCTGGAGCACCTAAGCCGATTTTTTTATTTACTGAAGACGGGGCAGGGCAGTTATCACTTGATTCGTTTCCATTGCTGAAAAGCTATGATGACGTAATTAGTGCTTTAAATGCACTATTAAACGAAGAGCATGACTATAAAACTGTTGTGCTGGATTCGCTAGACCACTTGGAGCCACTTGTGTGGGATCACACAGCCGCTAGAGCAGGCAAAGCCAGTATTGAAGACTTTGGCTATGGTAAGGGCTACACAGAGGCACTGACCTACTGGCGGCAAATACTCGATTTACTCGACCGGCTCAGAAATGAAAAAAACATAGCCTATATCTTAACCGCCCATGCCCATATTAAGCGTTTTGATAGTCCAGAATGTGAGCCATACGACCGCTACCAAATTAAGCTCAATGATAAAGCGAGTGGTTTTATTCAAGAGTCGGTCGATTGCGTGTTTTTCTGTAATTACCAAACGGTTATACAAAAAACAGATGTTGGATTTGGTAAAGAGAAAACACGTGGCATTACTACCGGCCAGCGGAATATCTACACCGTAGAAAAGCCTGCTTATATAGCGAAAAACCGCTTTAACTTACCAGAGAAAATGCCACTTGATTGGGGCGCATTTGTCACCGCATTACAAGCAAATAAACAACAGAATTTAGGAAATACTATTAATAATGGCTAATTTCGGATTTACCGCTAGTGACTATAAACCAGACGAGGGGTTTCAACCATTACCACCAGGGGATTACCCGGCAATCATTATAGAAGCTGAGATTAAAGCTAACAGCGCGAATACTGGTGCTTATATCAAAGTTAAGTTTGTGATCACCGAGGGTGAATATGTAAACCGGGGAATTTACAGTAATTATAATATTTCTCACCCAAACCCACAGGCGGAGCAAATAGGGAGGGGGCAATTGTCAGCGTTGTGTTTGGCCATTGGGTTGCCTAATGCGAGTGACAGCGATCAGCTATTAAATCAAAGTTGTGTAATTACGTTAAAGATAAAAAATCATCCGCAATACGGCCCACAAAATGAGGTGAAAGGGTATGCATCGATAGCACAACCCATGCAGCAGCAACCCCCACAACAGCAACCTATGGCAGCACACACGCCGCCATTTAATCAGCCAGGGCAACAACAAGGCGGCTGGTAATTTAATAATGATGTAGGTACCTGTAATAACACCTAGTAAGGGAACAAAATGGATTTACTGAAAAAGCTAAATGATGCTCATAGGATAAAGGTAAAAGCGGAAGAAGTTTACCGAGAAAGATGCAAAGAGTTTGTTAAAAACTACCCGCAAAAGCCTGAAAACGTATCGAGTGTAGAGTATTTCATACATAAACGTAATGCTAAGTTTACTCGAAAAACACCAAAGCCATGGACTATTAGCCATGTAGTTTTTGATGACTGTGAGCAAATAAGAAAGCCGTTTTTTAGCCAGAGTGGCCAATATGTAGCAGTAAAACCCTGTGATGACAATAAAACGTATTTAGGTGTGTTGATTGGGGAGCTATGCCAGCCAGTCGTTAAATACGACGAGGTAAGCCAAGCGTTAACGGTAACGTTTGGCATGGGCAACCCAGCTATATGGGTACCTGATTTAAATAGGGTAGTAATGGGCTATGAGTCATGGTGGAGCAAAATAAAGCGCCCAGACGATTTAAAGCAAATTACGGATGCAGATATTATTAATACATGGTATGTGCAGGTTTTAAAGCAACTGTCAGAACAAGAAAAAACGTTTAATCATAATGGAGCTGAATCTAGCAACTGAAACAATCAATACTATTTACCTGCATTATAAAAACAAATCTGATAACGGTTTTCGAGGCCATCTCGGCGCTTCCATCATTGGCAAATCTTGCGAACGGGCAATCTGGTACGACTTCAGGTGGTGTACACCCAGCGATTTAGAAGGGCGTTTATATCGCCTTTTTGCTACAGGTGACTTAGCTGAAAGCCGCTTTGAATCTGACTTACAGGCTATTGGGGTTCGACTGAGTACAGTCAATCCTAGCACCGGGAAGCAATATCAAATACAAGCCTGTGATGGGTTTTTTGGTGGGAGCTTAGACGGTATAGGCATTGGTTTTCCTGAAAACCCCAACCAAAAACACGTCGTTGAAATGAAAACCCACAACGATAAAAGCTTTAAGCAATTAAAGAAAAAAGGCGTTAAAGAAGCCAAGCCCCAGCATTACACGCAAATGCAAATGTACATGTCAGCCAGCAACATACACAGAGCGTTTTATATTGCCGTTAATAAAAATACAGATGAATTATATGGTGAGTTTGTTGAGTTTGATCAAGACCATGCAGACCAGCATATAGAAAAGGCTGCCCGAATCATTTGCAGTGATAAACCCTTAGATAAAGTCAGTGAAAAGGCTGATTTTTTCGAGTGCAAACTCTGTGACCACCAGGCTATTTGTCATGGGAATAAAGCGCCAGCGGTGAATTGCCGGACCTGTTTACATGTTAGTGCTGAAACTGAAGGGCGTTGGGAGTGTAAACGTTACGCTGTCACGTTAACAGAAGAGCAACAGCAGTGGGGCTGCAAATCACATATGTATAACCCGTATTTGTTGGTTAATTTCGCCGAGGTGTTAGACGCGGGTGAGTTTTGGATTGAATACGTTTTGAAAGAGACAGGAGAGGTGTTTATTAGTGGCGAGGCCCTGGAGCAGCTGAGTAGTCGCGAGATTCGAGCAGTGGAAGACAAGCGCCTTTTGACTGATAGCAACGTTAGTACGCTACGAGAAGCGTTTAATGCACAACTAACGGAGGGCTAACTATGCAACTCCGTTGGTATCAACGTGAATCCATTGATGCAGTCTATAAATATTTAAATGACGAAACTGGCAACCCGCTTGTATGTGTCTCTACTGGCGGGGGCAAGTCGGTCATTATTGCTAAGCTCATCGAGGAGTTATTAAGTCAAAACCCAGGCCGACGGTTTTTAGTATTAAGCCATGTAAAAGAGATACTGGAACAGAATTATTCAAAGCTAAAAACCATTAGTCCATTGCTTGATATTGGTATTTATTCAGCAAGCCTAAAGCGTAAAGACACTGACTCACAAGTGTTGTTTGCGGGTATTCAATCAGTCCATAGCAAAGCATTTGACCTACCGCCCTATGATTTTGTGCTGGTGGATGAATGCCATTTAATTAATGCTGAAAAAGATTCAACCATGTATAGCAAGTTTTTGGCTCATGCAAAATTAATGAACCCAAAGCTTAGAATGGTGGGGTTTTCAGCGACGCCATACCGGACCAAATCAGGCGTATTAACCGAAGGGGATAACCCATTATTTCATAAGATTGTTTATGAAACGGATATACAACAACTGATTGATGAAGGTTTTTTAAGTCCATTAGTGACGAAGGGTGGCCGTGAAAAGATCGATTTAACCGGCGTCAGAACCCAACAGGGCGACTTTGCGACTAAAGATTTGGAAAAGGCTGTCAGCAAAAATGACCTGACAGATAAAGCCTTAGACGAGATTTGCGAGCTTGGGGCAGACCGTAAAAGTTGGCTGATCTTTGGCGTGTCGGTAAACCACTGCTTAGAGATAGAAGACAAGCTTAAAAAAAGAGGCATCCATTGTGGGGTGGTGCATGGGAAAACGCCTCTAAGCGAAAGGAATCAATTAATCCAAGATTACACAACAGGCAATTTACGCTGTTTGATATCTCAGGGCGTACTTACCACCGGCTTTGATGCACCTAGAACCGACTTGCTTGTATTACTAAGGTCTACCAAGTCACCTGGTTTATACATGCAAATCATGGGGCGTGGTTTACGCATATCGCCAGAGACAGGCAAGACAAACTGTTTGGTACTGGATTACGGAGGCAATATCGAGCGCCATGGGCCGATAGATCAGGTGACAGTCACCAATGTGGCTAAGAAGAAAAAAGGCCAGGCACCCATACGAGAATGCCCCGAGTGCCTTCTATTGCAACCAGCAGGGCGTAGAGAGTGTGAAGAGTGTGGCCATGTGTTTGAGATTAAAGAGAAGCCCAAGCACGAGATACAAGCCTCAAAAGATGCCGTTTTAAGCTCGCAAGTTGAAGCCGAATGGGTGCCAGTCAGTGACGTGAATTACTTTGTGCACACTAAAAAAGGTTCGCCTAATTCCATACGTGTGGCCTACAGAACCGGCTTTGATTTTATTAATGAGTGGGTATGTCCAGAGCACGACGGGTATGCCAAAACCAAAGCCCAAACCTGGTGGGTGCAACGTGTCGGGTATGACAAGCCGTTACCGTGTAACAGCCACGAGGCCGTGAAGGTACTGCAAACCATCCAAGTTAAAACACCCAGGGCCATACAGGTAAAACCTGACGGTAGGTTTAAAAAAATAATGAGCTATGAATTTAGCTAGTAGTAAGCAATGACAGATACAAAATTAAAAACAACAGATGAAATAGCATGGGCACTAGTCGAGCAGGGTTTTACTATCATCCCGCTTGGTTCCCCCTTTGAGAAAATAACCGAATTCTTTTTAAAACAGCGCTGCAAAGGTGATGAAGAGAAAGCACAACAACAGTGGCCTAAAAATCCATTAGTGAGCTGGAAACAGTACCAGGATAAAGAGCCAACAGATGACGAGATAGAAAGCTGGGCGCAGCGCTGGCCGTATGCCAACTATGGAATCATCACAGGTAAAAACGTGGTGGTGGTTGATGCAGACTCTAAAGAAGCCGTTGAATTCATGGAGTCGGGCAAGGTAGGTCGTACCCCCTGGAAAGTAAAAACCGCGAAGGGTAAGCACTACTATTTTCAGTACGACAATAGCATTGAGATCCACAACTCAGTGAATACCACTACAAAAATAGATATTAGGGGCGAGGGCGGTTACGTTGTTGCTCCTGGCTCAGTCCATCATACGGGTGTTGTGTATGAGTGGGAGATTGATCAAACCTGGCCAATTAATTCAGTACACGACTTGCCGTACCTTTCCCGTGACGACATCACGCAAATTAAGGCATTTAATACTGAAGACAAGCCAGTCGGTAACTTTGGGTTTAGTGTTCAAGCCTATACACCCAAAAAACACGACGGTAGCCCAGTAGAGGAGGGCGGACGGAACAACGCAGCGGCTAGTTTGGCAGGGCAGTACATAACAGCAGGGCATGACTTAAAGACGGTTACACAACTCGTGGCGCAGTGGAATAACGGCAACCCAGCGCCGTTACCCAGGGAAGAAATCAACACAACAGTTGCAAGCGTAACGTTAACCCACTTACGGAATAATCCGGAGGCCGCTATCCCGCTGGAGCACGAAAAGCCAGAGCCACAACAGCCAACGATTGAAGTACAAGACGAGATGCCTAGCCATTTGTATAAGGTGCCTGGCGCGTTGGGTGAATTGGTGGATTATGCCAATGATACGGCTGTTAAGAAGCAACCGGCGTTAGCCGTACAGACTGCTTTAGCCCTGGGGAGTTTAATTTGTGGTCGGTATTACAAGACAGATCAAGATAACTTTGCATCACTGTATTTTTTGAATGTCGCTAAGTCGGGTGAGGGTAAAGAGCATGGCAAAAAGATTATTGAATCAGTGTTAGAGACAGCTGGTTATGGGGATTTAATCGCTGGTAGTGGTTATACCTCAACTGGCGCAGTGATGAGCCAGGCTTTAGCACATCCTAACCATATCACGTTGATTGATGAGTTTGGTAAATACCTGGAAAGCTCGCATAGAAAAGGCAACTCTCACAAAGAGGAGGCAATCACGCAATTAATCGAGGTCTGGGGACGCTGTGACGGCGTTTTACGACCACAGACGTATTCAACCATGTCAGTGAAGAAAGAGGACGTAGAGCGGCCTCAGAGAGTCGCTAACCCAGCTATCACGTTATTCGGAATGACGACGCCAGGGACGTTTTACCAATGCCTGACACCACAGCTTGTGCGGGATGGCTTTTTAGGTCGGTTTTTAATCATGGAAAGTGACTTGCCCATGCAGTTATCAGTTAAACCTGATGCTAGGCCAATACCTAAAAGCATAATCGAGTGGACACGACAGGTTAGAACTAAGTTAGTGGGTAATTTAATACCATTTAAGCCTAGCCATGAGATGCCTAAACAACATGTGTTGTTCTTTGATGAGAAAAGCTTGCAGCTGTTAGACGAGTTCGAAGCTGAGCTAAACGACAAAAAACAACAGCTCACTGATTCAGAGTTGTATGTGTTGTTAACCCGGACGAGGGAAAAGGCAATGAGAATAGCGCTAATCTTGTCGTTATCAGTCGACCAGGCTAACCGGGTGATTCACCACAGCTTAACTCAATGGGCCATTGATTACGTGCGTTACCTGGATTTTAGACTTGTAGATATCGTTACACGGCGGGTTGGTGGTTCGGACTTTGAAACAGAGCTTAAAGCATGTATTGAAGTGATTCGTAAGGCTGGTAAAAAAGGGTTATCTAGACGGCAGATGAGGGATATATCAGTTTTTTCAAGACTGGACCCGCAAAAAGAAAAGCATATTTTTAACGCAATACAAGGCCGGGGAATAGCTGCTTTTCATCCAGTCATGAAAACAAGAGGGCGCCCAAGACTAGAGTGCTGGATACACGCCGATTTTTGTACAAATAATTAACAATTTTTTTAGGTTAAGCCTTATGGAAAACTTTAGGAAAGTAGAAAATACCAAAATAACTTATTGATTTTATTAAGAAAATTACCTTTTGGGGTTTTGGAGGGCGTTTAGAGTATATATATCCCTGTATAAAATTTGATAGGGAGGGGTAGAAGTCTACCCATAACACCATAAGTAATATTAATATATATAATATTATTATATATATACTTATATTATAGATTATTTCTTACTTTATTCTTTTGGGGATCTTTTGGGATTTTGCTGGGTTTTATCACCCAATAGTTCCCATTACTAAATTAAAACAACAATCGATTTATACGAATGAGAGATTTAGAAGGACAAGAACAAGAGCAGCTTTTTAGCTGGCTACGGGTGCAACACCCTGACGCCTACAAATTAACGTTTCATCCGCCGAATGGTGGCAAGCGGAATATTCAAACAGCAAACAAACTAAAACGTCAAGGCGTAAAGGCGGGTGTGCCAGACATCTTTGTGATGGTGCCCAAAGGCGAGTATCACGGGCTAATGATTGAGTTTAAGGCAAGCCCACCATGTAAGACGGCAGTTTCTGCCAACCAGAAAGAATGGATAAGCAGACTACAAGAGCAAGGTTACTTGGCCACCGTCTGCAGAGGCATAGAGGCCGCACAAACCGAAATTAATAACTATATGAATTTATAAGAACAAGAGAATGAACATGAATAGATTAAACCTAATGGCAATGATGACCGCAAAAGGAATGGACTACGAGAAGGCCGGTAAGGGGGCTATCGGCGGTATACCAACATTAACCGCGCAAGATGTGGCCGGGGCGCTAGGCATGGCTGATATAAGCCGCGAGGCGTATTTGTATGGGTTGCTGAAGTACACGGAAGATAAGACCGTGATTCATGAGCTGGACAAGTTAACCCAACAGGCCGTTATTTTGTTTGCATTAAAGCAAGGTTGGAAAGAGCCATTCCCAGGCGATAAAAAGCGTTCGCTGTTTTTCTTTTTACAGTTGGGGCGATTGGTGATTAATGAATTGGTCGGTGAAAATCTTTGTGGGACTTGTGATGGTACAGGAGTTTATAGGCATAAGAAACTAACTAGAAAGTGTTCTTGTGATAATGGTAGACGACCAATGAGAAAAGCAGAACAAGCTAAGTTTTGTAGTGTGCACTATAACACTTGGAATACTAAATGGCTTGAGCGTTATAATGCTTGCGTAAATGAATTTCAAAAATGGGATGTAGAAATAATTAATGCACTATCGAAAAAATTAAATGATTTTCAAATAAATTAATTGACCCATGTAAAAAATAGTTATATAATCCACCCATGCTAAGAAATCTGTATCTAGCACAAAGCCTCGCCAACCAGCGGGGCTTTTTTCATTATTAGCAATTAAGAGCTATACTCTCACTTATATATTATTGAGAGAAATTATGGCTCCTTTAAGTTTTAAGCTAATCGTACTTCTGTTTAGCATTTTCATGCTCCAAGCTTGTAATATCTATGTAGGCAGCGATGTTATTGCTCAGGCAGAGATTGAAGGCTTAAGTGCTAAATGCATTAGAAAAAAAAGATTTGGATTCCATAAAACTCATCATGCTTTACCTTGGTTTGGAATAAGTGAAAAATTACTGTATATACTAAATACAAAAAGTGGAGAAGAAAGGACTATTCGAGTTGAGTCTAGGAATTGCATGGTAGCTAGATTAGATGAAGATAATTTTTTGGTTCTTGCAGATGACGATTTTCAGTATACTGTAGTGAGGCTTAATGAGAGTAAAGAAATTGATCTTTTTACTACTCATCAGGCATTTGGCGATTTTGAACTAGTTATTAATCCATCCAAGTTCACACCTTCTTGGCGTAAATATTATGACTTAATGAAGTGTAAGCATTCTTTAAGTTACTCTTTCCCTGCTTACAACGAGTTAACATCCAAAGTAGACTGTAGAGGGAAGATGGAAAATAAAGATATTGAATCTGCTTCTTTTGAAATGAAAGCAATGATGACTGGTTGGAAAGTGTTCGAAATAGTTAATCATCCTGTAGAAGTAAGCTACGAGTATCGAGAGTACAATCCGGGGAGAAATTCTCACAAAACTACAATGGAAGCCAAATATTTATTTACAGAAGAAGAGGCTAACAGTATCTTTCGAAAAGTTATTTATTTCTAATTACTCCTTAGGAGCTTTTTTCGTTCTGCACTTTAAGTTCGTAACTCATATTGATAGAATGCACTTGTTGTTTAGATTACTTCCCTAAACAGCAATTACTGTTAGTGTTTTAATAGCCCCACTCCCACGGGGCTATTTTTTTGCCCGAAATAATTACATTGGTATTTTAGTTGTCATCTTTATTTATACATCATAAGTATTATACTCCGCCGCCCTTAAACTAAGAGAGAGTAGTCCTTATGAAGAAGATGATAGCTGCAGTATTAGCTGTTGTAGGTATTAGTAGTGTGTATGCGGATGTAAATGACAGCTTTAAGCTAGGGAAAGCTGTTGAAGATACAGATACTCCACCTGAGTTTAGGTTGGTAGCAGAGAATACAAAAAAGCGGCCAGGGTGCAGATTAAAATTCTGTCGACTAACTTTGACTTCAGATAGTGAAACCTTTGCAGACCTTGCTATAGGTCGTGGTGTAGCACTTGAGCTTGACTGTGACACCCGTGATCACTTTTGTCGTATGAGCTAATGTGGAATCAACTGACTATACTCAATCCGCTCAGTTGTAAACAAAACAATTAATATCCTTAAGCCCCGCAATGTTGGGGCTTTTTTTCGATCAACCAAATCGAATGAACTCATTGCCGATGTGTTCTTCTTTAAGGTCAAATTTTCCAGGGGCTTGAAACTTAATACCTTCCATCTCAATGATAAATAGATTCCATGTGTCACTGTCATTTCTTGCAGGTTGTGGTACATATGATGACCTGCACTGCTTGAATACACTGGCATAAACTGCTTTTGTGATGTGGAAAGCATCAATATACTTATTCTCAGGGAAATTGGAAGAGACAGCTTTAATCCACTGGCCAGTAACAGTTACCTTACTACCTGTTGAGTCTTTTAACCAATATCTATCGCTACCATCAAGTTTTCCACACCTTACATAAGTCCATTCAGCAAAGACATTGGCTGAAGAGCTTATGACTACAAGTAATAAAGAGGTTTTGATTAGCTTTCTGAACATAAGTACTGCCTTGGATTAATTAATAATACGACAACTACCTTATTCATAATGATAATGAATGTAAATAAAACCAATCCAGGATAAACAAGCTTGATATACACTGGTAATTAACAAATGAAAATAACAAAACTAGTCGTCCATTGCTCTGACACGCCAGACGACCGGGACTTTACAGCCGCTGATATACACCTATGGCACGTTCAACGTAACTGGTCAGGCATCGGTTATCACAAGGTTATTCGGCGTGATGGGACCATCGAGAATGGCCGCCCTGAGTTCTGGACTGGTGCTCACGTTAAAGGGCATAACCGCAACAGTTTAGGTGTTTGCCTGGTTGGTCGTGATGAGTTTACGCCGGATCAATTACACAGTCTGTGTAATGTATTAACCCGATGGAAAGACAAGCACCCGCTGGCTGAGATATGCGGACACCGGGACTTAGACCCTAAGAAAACCTGTCCTAATTTTGATGTGTGCGAGTGGTGGGAGGGAAGTTAACTTCTCCACCATTGATAGTATTTACCCCACATGTCTTGTCTGCTTAATGCTAAACCTGCTACAGCATAGCAAACACCAAAGAATACAAAACCAAGAATGGATATCTCATGTTTATGGTAGATAGTAACAACGCTTGCATTAAGAAAAATTGATCCCCATCCAAGCAACAGTTGAGACCAATTAGGTTTGTAGCTTACAGGTATACAGCTGATAGCAAGGCCAATCATGAAAAGGCCGATCATTCTAAAGTGCATAGCAGAAAATATGCCTAAGATTACAATGCTTATTCGAGAAAGATTAATTAACAAATAGATAGACAGATTTTTCATAATATTTCAGCACATGTTTTTGCTTACCTTCACTGTGATATGTCAAAGGTGGATATACCATTATAGTTAATAACTAATTAATAAGGACCCAATGAAAAATAACTACACACTTGATTACTTTCAAAAAGCCGTACTACGCAATCAATACAAAATACTCAAGCTGTTATATCCCTTCCTTGATAAAAGTGAGGGCCGCTACCAGCAATATAAATATGAGTATTACATTGACATGCTCAACCTTAACTTAACCACGCTTTACCCCGAATTATTCAACGGAGACCCCGAACTGCCTAGAGAAGTACAACTGGAAGTGCTCGAAATAATGGAGCTTTTCGACGTAATGGAGGCCAGCTTCTACCAGTTGACAGCCGATGAAAAAGAAAAAATAGACCAAACAAAAATAGTATTTAATGGCTTTAGCGAGTCAGATCAACATTATGAAGAAATTAAAGGCTTTTTCATAGCCTTGCTACGTAGTGAAGATTTTGAAGACATGCCAGGCTTGAGAGTGATTAGTGAGGACATGTTAGGCTATCCGCCAGCTGAACCCATGATGCCAATTTACAAGCAAATGATAGGGCGTTATGAAGTGCTGAAGGCGCGGCCAGGCTACAACGGGCAAGCCCTGTCGTTACATGACCTATTGTATTTGACTAGTGACTTCGACGACCCGCCCGCGGTGAGTAGGTTGCATTAGGCTTG
The DNA here is from genome assembly GCF_028858535.1 of Spartinivicinus poritis. Taxonomy (NCBI): domain Bacteria; kingdom Pseudomonadati; phylum Pseudomonadota; class Gammaproteobacteria; order Oceanospirillales; family Zooshikellaceae; genus Spartinivicinus; species Spartinivicinus poritis. The sequence continues at coordinate 6,160 of NZ_JAPMOU010000059.1, read as the reverse complement.
TAATCCATATGAAACCTACTATACATAAAGAGCTTGTTGCTGTTATGACATGAGGCGCTTGGTGGTCAAGCACATCATCATGGCAGCAACGGCCATCTCTTATTCAAGGATGACTATACTTTACTTTATAACGCAGCCACTTCGTTTGGAGTGGCTTTTTTTATGGTTACTCAATAACGCGAACGCTAACAGCACAGGGGCCTTTTTTGCTTTGGCCTATTTCAAACTCCACTTTTTCACCATCTTGCGGCGGGTGGCCTTGAATTTCTGACATATGAAAGAATAGGTCTTTGCCTTCCTCTGGAGTGATAAAACCAAAACCCTTGGTTGCATCAAAAAACTTAACTCTGCCTGTGCTCATGTTTTTCTCTTATTAACGTGACTTTAGAATGATTTATAGGGAGTAATTAATAACAATTCAATGTATTCAACAATAATTAACACAGTAACCGGCCTTTTCCAATCGTATCTCACCAACAAACAACACAAAGCCGAACTCAAGCAAGCCATTCACAAGAAGCAATTAGACGAGATTCAACAAGGCAATATCAGCGCTACAGAGCTTGATTCGCTTAGCATTCAGTCGCGAGGCTGGAAGGATGATTTTTTACTAATTGTGACCGTTACACCGCTTGTACTGTGCTTTGTGCCAGAAATGGGAAGTCATATCAAAAATGGGTTTGATGTCTTAAATGCCAGCGTGCCAGAGTGGTACATGGTTGCCTTAGCTCTGGTGTATATCGATACGTTCGGCTTTAGGCGGATATTACGAAAGACATTAGAAAACTATTCATTCAAGCCAATAGGAAAATAATTGTTTTTAAACCGAATCAAATTAGAGCACATACCAAACAAACGAAAATGGGTATTAACTGAAGAGTTAAAATACTACTCAGCACAATACCAAACAATCACCGTACCCGCTGGTTTTACGACTGATTTAGCCTCTATTCCACGATTGTTGTGGAGCGTATTCCCACCCGATGGCCCTTACCTAGAAGCGGCTGTATTGCATGATTATCTGTACTCAAAGCAACCCGCTTTAGATATTTCCAGAAAGCAAGCTGACAAGGTTTTTCTAAAAGCCATGAGAGCATTAGGTGTACCAGGGTGGAAACGCTATTCAATCTATTACGGGGTAAGGCTAGGCGGCAAGGCCAGCTGGAATAAAAAATAAGGAATTAGGAGGAATGACAACACAACAAGATGGGTGGGTATTTAAAAAAGAAGTAGGTATCACCCACATTATTGCAACTTTTTCATTGATTGTATCTGGTTTTATCTTTGGCTTCTCGATGGATAAGCGAATTGATATTAACGCAACAAAAACTAATCACCTGGAACAAAGCTTTAAAGATTTTAGGGCCGAAATAAGGGGTGATATCAAGCTGATCAACAGCAAGCTTGACAAAGTGCTAGAGAGGTTACCTTAAAGGCTTCTATAAGCACTTCAGGAAGTGCTAGCTTTGGACAGAAAACACTTGATGAAAATTTGTAATGTATAAAATTCTACTAATAAATTTTCTACAATTTATTAAATGAAAATTTTCTTTGTTTAAATTAAAGTGTTGCTTCATAAGTAACAAAGCACCTAAAGCGCTACTATCAATATACTCTGTGAGTTGGAAGTCAATTTCACAGGTTTGAATTTTTTCAAGCTTATTGTAAATAGTTTTAAAATGCTGAAAATGCACAAGAGTAAAGGCTTTCCCTATACGAATAGTAAGCTTATTTCCTGAAATTGTTGCCTTGAAATCTGAATCAAGATTGTCAACCATTATAGCTATTCCCTTAGCTCACCCTTGTGACCCCACCAAGTATAGCTTATTTCGAGAAGGCATCTAATAGCCGTTCTAAGCGACAGTAGTTGTTGGTGATCGGATCGGGCTCCGGGGACCCTGAGCCGCTGAGAGACGTCTACGCAGCTGAGGCGCGCAGTTTGTGGCTAATTTTCGGGGACAGCAGCGCTTAAATAAATAATAGAAAAATAAATGAAAGAACAAAATTTACTCAATATTACTCAAATCGCAGAATTCTATGGTATTCATAGAAATACTGTTATGAAAAGAATACGGCAAGAAGGTATAGAGCCTACTGATAAGGTAGGTAATGCAAATCGTTATGATATTGCTGAGGTTGAACATTTGTTTTATGAATCAGAAATACGCAACCTTCAACCAGGCTACAGCCCAGAAGACTTGCCGCCTAAAGACCGCAAGGACTGGTATCAATCTGAGAACGAACGCCTTAAGTTTGAATTAGCTTGTAGCGAATTAATTCCAGCTAAAGAAGTACGGCAAGAGTCGATTAAATTAATGAAAACTCTGGTTGCTTTTTTTGAGTCATTACCCGACAAGATGGAGCGCACCAGGTTATTTACCCCTGATCAATTGGACTTACTCGAAAATCAGTGTGACCAGTTCCGTAATCAATTACACATGACTTTACAACAGCAGTTAGCAGGAACATGTACGCCTCAACGTCTGACCAATTCATAGAAAATAGCAATTTAATCCAAGCCCCCAAGCGCGAAAACCTGTCAAAAACAGCCCGAGATATTTTATATGTCAACCAGGGCGGTACCTTTGGAAAGTGGGACGGTGATATTGTGCCGTATATGTGGGAACCCATGGATTGCCTACAGCTTCGGGCGTATAGCGCGGTTATCTTTGTGGGTCCGGCGCGTACCTCTAAGACCGTATCATTAGTCGATGGCTGGGCAATGCATACAATTGCTAATGATCCGGCTGACATGCTGATCGTGCAAACTAGCCAGGAAAAAGCCAGTGAATTTAGTAAAAAGCGGCTGACACCAGCCATTCACGCTTGCCCTGAAACGTCCGCTGCGTTATCGCCTCGATCATACGACAACAATGTTCACGATAAAATATTAAAGGCGGGTAACTATTTAAAAATTGGTTGGCCATCTAAAAACGTGTTCGCCTCATCCGATTGGAAACGGGTGCTATTAACCGACTACGACCGTATGCCACAGAATGTGGGCGGGGAAGGCTCGCCCTTTATGCTAGCTGGTAAACGAACTCAGACCTTTATGTCTTCTGGTATGGTACTGGCGGAAAGCTCACCTGGCTTTGAAATTACCGACCCGAATTTCAGGCTTGAGCATAACCATGAAGCCCCACCCACTGAGGGTATTTTGCACCTCTATAATTTGGGTGATCGGCGTTTATTTTATTGGCAATGCACCGACTGTCGAGAATGGTTCGAGCCTGACTTTGATTTGCTGGTATGGGATAAGGAAGAACCTGACCCCTCAAAAGCCAGTGAAAAAGTTACCTTAGCTTGTCCGCATTGTGGTGTAGAGCATGAGGAAAAGAAAAAACTACACTTTAATTTAAAAGGGCGCTGGTTAAGGCAAGGTGAATACCTTGATAAAAATGGCCAAGTACACGGCGAACCCCGTATAACCCGCTATGCGTCATTTTGGCAAAAAGGGCCAACCGCTACATTCCAGACCTGGAATGAACTCGTTTATAAATACAAAGCTGCACTGATAGAGTATGAGCGTACCGGCTCAATACAGTCATTAAAGACAACCATTAACACCGACCAGGGTAAACCCTTTACCCCGCCGCGTACTATGAGTTGTACGGCAGGTGATTTAGCTGATCGGGCATCTAATTATGGTCTAAAAGTGGTGCCTGAATGGGTGCGCTTCTTAACCGCTGCTATTGATATTCAAGCCGGTAAAAGGTCCGGGTTTGAGGTGCAAGTCATCGGCTGGGGTGTGGATTTAGAGCATATTGTGCTGGATCGATTTGCGATTAATAAATCTAACCGTTTAGATGATGATGGCAAGCGACTACAAGTAGCACCTGGTTCTTATGTTGAAGATTGGGAATTAATCACTGAAAAAGTACTTAAACGCACCTACCCGCTTGAGGATGATTCAGGCCGACACATGGCCATACTCAAAGTGGCGTGTGACAGTGGCGGCGAGGCAGGTGTAACAACTAAAGCCTATGAATATTACCGCAATTTAAGAAAGCAAAAGCTACACCGGCGCTTTATGTTGGTAAAAGGAGCCAGTCAATTCAATGCAACACTCATACGGCTAACGTATCCCAGCCCCAGCAAACAAAAGATTAAACGGGGTAAAAAAATCAACATGCGTGGTGATATACCGCTGTATATGTTGAATACCCACCAAATCAAAGACGGTGTGATTAATGATTTGCTTCGGGAATTTCCGGGGCCTCGCTTTGTACACTTCCCAGACTGGCTACCAGAGTCGTTTTACGACGAATTGACTTATGAGGTGCGTGATAGTGCTGGCCGTTGGGAAAAGCCCGGTAATGGCGCTAACGAAGCCTTTGATTTAATGGTTTATAACTGGGCAATTATTTACAGCCGTAAATTAGAGAATATGAACTGGGAAAACCCCCTACCGTTTGCTTTGCCTTGGGATCAAAATCCCTTGGTATTTAATCCAAATTAATTATGAGTTTTACCACAAACGATTTACATAATATCAATAGCGCCATTGCTAGCGGTGAATTAAAAGTCAAAATTAACGGGCGCGAAATAGAATACCGCTCAATTAATGAATTACTAAAAGCACGCAAAACGATTATTCACGCAATGGGAGGCAAAAAAAGGGCGGACCCCCTAAAGGGAGTCCAGACCATTATAGATCGGGGTGTCTAAGTATGATAGCAAGCCAAATAGTAGACGCCTCTGGCCAACCTTTCCAATTAAGAACCCCTTACGAATCGGCTACACAAAGTTTTCGCTCGATTGGTTGGCACAGTCCCAGCTTAGGGCCTAATGCCACACTCAGCAGCTCACTCTACACTCTGCGTAACCGTACCCGCGCGGCCTATCGCAACAGTAACCTGATGCGAGGGGCGATTAACAAGAATACGGCAAATGAGGTCGGCACCGGCTTTACCCTACGTAGCCTGTGTAACGATGAACACTTTAGGCAGGAAGCCAATAAACTTTGGAAGCTGAGCGCCGATGAAATGGACCCTGGCGGTATTCTGAATTTTGCCGGACTGCAAGCCTTGATGGTGCGCAACCGTCGTCTATCAGGTGAAGTCTTTATCCGACTTAGACGACGCAAGACCACTAGTGGCTTAGCCGTTCCCATGCAAATAGACGTGTTAGAAGCGGATTGCATACCGATTGAAAAACATGAAGACCTGAAAAACGGTAACAAGATTCGAAACGGTATCGAGTTTCGGGGGCCGCACCGGGTAGCGTATTGGGTCTACAAAGAACACCCAGAAGACGGCGAGTGTAGGCAAGACGAGCTGGTGAGAATTCCGGCGAGGGATATGATTCACCATTACTTACCGATTCGACCGGGACAAATTAGAGGGGAGCCAGAGGCCGCCACAGCACTTTTAAAAGACCATACATTCAAAGAATACGACGATTCAGAACTGGTCAGGAAAAAGGAGCGTTCAGCGTATACGGGCTTTTTGTATCGAGAAAGCCACGATGATGAAGAGTATGGGCTACCGGGTGATTATTCAGATGATGAGCCAACAGGTGAAGCCGTCAGAATCCGTACAGGCTACATGCTGCGGGGTGCACTCAACGAAAAGCTAGAACTGTTTGACGGTGATAACACTGGCCAAGGCTACGCGGATTTTATGCGCTGGCAATCACTGCAATTGTCGTCTGGCTTATCCATTCCTTACCCCTTATTAACTGGCGACTGGAGCGGCCTAAATGACCGCTTGGTGAGAGCCATGCTCAACGAATACCGGCGCGAAATTGAAATGTGCCAAGATCATTTAATGGCTTTCCAAGTCTGCCGCCAGGTGTGGCAATGGTGGATGGATACAGCAATATTAACGGGCAAATTATCAGCACCAAAATACAGCCAGGATAAAGCCTTTTATCAAGCCTTGGATGTCTGCCCGGATGCTTGGAAATACCTACACCCAGTACAAGACGTACAAGCCAGACAACAGGCTATTAGTAGCAACCTGTCGAATATTGATAGTGAGGCCAGCGAGCTGGGCTATGACGTGGACGACAACATGAGGAGAAACGCAAAAGCAACCAAGAAATTTATGGAAATCTGCAAAAAAGAGGGGGTAGACCCGCAATTATACCAATCCTGTTTATTAGCTTGTTAAAACAGCCCAGCACCTGGAGCACAAGCTTTTAATGTTATTTTTCTTAT
>NZ_JAPMOU010000058.1 GCF_028858535.1 Spartinivicinus poritis | reverse complement strand
CCTGCATTGACTGCACTCCTGCCATCCATGGCAGTCGTAGGTCATCGTCAAGCGCCTAATACCAAAACCCTCAGCACAACGTGCTGGGGGTTTTTTATTATGTTTGGAAAAAATTCCGTACTTACTTTTTTACTCTTGCTTGATTTATTAGGTTGTTTTTCTTTTTAATAAGCTGGTTGTTGTATTTTGATGAGGGTGGGATTCAATAGTCTTATGTGTATAAAAAAACTTACTTTACTGATTTGCATGCTTTTATGTAGTTAACAGTTAGTATTTTATACAACCTGCTTGGTAAAAAAATATCAATAAAAAATTAAACTTGCTTCTAACTGTCTCAGTAAGTGGTTATTTTTTTGGTAGTAACAATCGCCTCTAAGGATTTGGATAATAAATTGCTTAGTATTTGTTGGACTTGTAACTCTAGTCTTTGTTGAAGCTAAGTTGTTTAGAGGTAAGCAGTAATGGATTATGGTCAGGTTGAAAATCTTGAATATCCCTATGATTGTTGTGAAAAAGATGCAGAAGAAATTACTCAATTAATTAAAAAATATGAGCATTTATTAAAGGAGGGCTTTCTGGTTTTTTTGGCTAAAGGTAGATCAATGAGCTATAGCCGTTGGGCCTGGTTGATTGTTAGAAAGGCTTTCAACCCTCATAAATATTATGATTTGCCTATTGGGCGATTTGAGTTTGAGTTAAAAAGAAGTATGAGTAAATACCTTAGAGCCTGTTGAATATAGAGAAAGCGATGTTCTAAATAATTTAATACCCCTTAGTGAGGCTGTAGCAAAACTACTGTGCTTGCAAATACAGTGTTAAAAATCGGCTCAAAGTACTCATTTATTAAGTATAAACTCCGTCTTTTCGCCGATTTTTGCCTTGTCTTTGCTTCGCTCATAACCTTTTGCGACACCCTCTAGTTGGGGTGTTAATAGATTAAGACACTTTTTTCAAACATGCTATGAAGTCTTTTCGTGATGATAAGGAATCTATTTCGGTAGTTTTGTTCTTAAATAATTCCCAGGTTGTTCCTTGAGTTCGTTTGGCGATACGCTCTTTTAGCAAATCTTTAACTAGCGAAAATTGCTCAGTTTCTATTCCTGCCATAACCTGTTTTATGTGGCCTGTACGAGCCAGTACCATAGTATTGTGAGGCTCTGTGAAAAATATACTAGCATCTCCAGCCACTTCCATTGCTGATTCTACAACTTGGTGCCAGCGGCCACCAACATTAATGCCTTGAAACTCCAGTCGAGTTAGCATTGAAGCAGCATTTTGAATATCTAAATAAAAAGTAGATGGCTTGAGATAAATAAATTTATCAAATAGCTGTAGTACTTTATCGAAATGACCTAATTCAAAATTAAATATGAAATATATCCTTCATATTTAATTTATAAGTTTTCCTATCCGTTATAGATAGTAGAAGTGTAGTTTATGGTGTTTTTATTCCTTGGATCAATAATCTGTTATTATAGGCTTGTGGGGGGCAGCCACTGAATAATCTCATCTAAAAAACAGGCTTATTGGGAATAATAATTCAGTTTCAGTTTATTGTTGGTCGGTTTGAATAAATAGAAAGACTATCTTTGTCTCTTTAGTAGTTGTTTGATGAATATTCTCTAGGACTGATGGGGTTGTCCTCAGTGAATTACTCCTCTATTCATAATTTTTAGCTATTATTTATCAAAAATCAATAGATTAATTAAATTTACCACCAGGTAGATTTAGGTTGTCAGTCAATCTTTGCTGATGTAAAGTTTATCTACCTTTAGATAGGTAGATATATCTAAAGTTTTCATTCCTACTTATTAGTATATGGAGTTATTTATGAACACTGTAGCAACACAAAAAACAAATAATATTCAAAAAAGAGTTCTGCTTATTATGTCGTCTGAAAATAAGATTGGCATTAGTGGTAAATTGACTGGTACTTGGTTTGAAGAAGTTGCCACACCTTATTATAAGATGGTTGAGGCTGGCTTTGAGGTTGTGTTTGCTTCACCTAAAGGTGGATTGGCACCCATTGATTTATTAAGTATGAAACCACCATTTACAACGGAGAGCACTGGACGTTTTGCTCAAGATCCTGTAGCGAATTTTGCACTGGCAAATACGATTCCTCTGGAAAGTGTAGAATATTCGCAGTATGACGCACTATTCTTCCCTGGTGGTTATGGTCTTTTATGGGATTTAGCTAGTAACTCCTTAGTATTAAAAATGATTCAGGATTTTGCTCGGGTCGATCGTCCTGTAGCCATGGTATGTCATGCTCCTGCTATTTTGCGTGATGCGAAAAAAGATAATGGTGAGCCGTTGGTAAAAGGAAAAGAATTAACAGGCTTTAAAAATGCTGAAGATGAAGAAGTTGAATTACTTCAACACTTGTTGTTCTCTCTTGAAGACGAACTAAAACTGAGAGGCGCTATCTATAAGAGCAAGCAAAATTGGGAGCCTAATGTGGTAATTGATGGTTTCTTAATGACTGGTCAAAGTCCTGCAAGTGCGCCTCCATTGGCTGATGCGCTAATTGAAAGGTTGAAGTAAAAAGTATTTATAATAAATACAGGCCTTGACTGATTAGCAAGGATATTGGGAATACAGTTCGCACAGGGTGGCATGGATGCCACTACCTTTTTAAAATAGTTGAAAAATGCTGGCTAAATAAGTCTATTTTAATCGAAAAAACTAATTAATAAAAAAACTATTAACTATCTTTTTTTGATTCATATTATGCATTATGTTTTATCTATCAATAGGTATAAAGTGATACAAGCAGATTACTCTAATCCATAAAGAGCTAGTAGAGACTATTAATGAAGGCAGATACTGTTGAAAATATCAAAGATGTAGCGGAATCTTGCATTAGAAGCAAGGGTTATAACTCTTTTAGTTTCCGTGAAATAGCTAGTGCTGTCGGTATTAAAAGTGCCAGTGTTCACTATCACTTTCCTACAAAAGGTGATCTAGGGGCTGCGGTAGTTAAGCGTTATACAGAACGGTTTTTAAGTGCTTTAGGTGATCCAGAAGATTCAGAAATCAAGCCTGAGCAGTTAATTCAGCGCTATATCGAGGCTTTCCGAAGCTCACTAATAAAAGATCAGAAGTTGTGCTTGTGCGGTATGTTGGGGGCTGAAACTAACTCTTTGCCTGAGGAAGTGGTTAGGGAAACTAAACGATTTTTCAAAGAAAATATTAAATGGTTGACGGCTGTTTTTGCTCGGTACAATCAGCAAGAAGAAGGAGCTATGAATAATAAGGCAGTTTATTTACTATCTAGCTTGGAGGGCGCTATGATGGTGGCTCATACACTTGGTGACCTAAAGGCCTTCGATAACGCAATTAAAGTGATTATGCAACAGTTTAGCGAATAATACGTTTCTCGAATTGAGACTATATTAGTCACAGACAATGACATGATCACTAGGCTAGTTCTAAAAAGAGCTAGGGCTCTTTTTAGAGTTTAGAGGAGCTTCTCATAAGAGTTTGATTTCTTTTGCTAATAGGTCAAGTGATTTTTTTAGTTTGTTATCGCACATATCAAGTAAGCAGTCTCCTACATCCCATTCAAAAAAGCATTGATTAGCAAGTGGCGCACTTTGTATTTTATTGAATAAATAAATGCCATGTTCTTTTGCTATTTTATCTCGTACTTGAGTTGCTTGAGTGCAACTAATAGGAAGATAGAGATGTAACATACTTGTTTGAGGTTGTTCAGGGTTGGGAGTTATAAAAGGGTAGCTAGTTAATATCTGATGAATTTCTTTAGTCCGCTGATAATAGGCAGACATTTTTTGTAACTGTTGATCAAATTTCATTGCAGCAGAAACAATATAAGGCGAACGTTTGGCAATATTGCCACCTTGTCGGTTTACCCATATTGATACTTTATCGACAAGCTCTTCACTACCCACCAATATCGAGCCACCCAAGCCACCAATACCTTTATATAGTGAAATATAAACGCTATCAAAGCCATGGGCTATTTCAGCATACTCTTTATCATAGTAATCTTTTGTTTCCCAAAGTCTTGCACCATCCATATGTAGATGAATGTTATGCTGATGACAGTATGTCTTTATTGTCGTAAGCTCCTCCCATGTGGGTAGTTGACCACCAATTTCTCGCATCGGCAGTTCATACAATACCGCTGTAATGTCATCTTTTATAGCCTTAAGGTCTTCGGCTGTCCAAACTGAAAAGGGATCGCCAATAGGTAGTACTTTGAATCTGTTTTGCAGCTGATAACCCTGGCGCTCATGTTTTAATATATGAGCAGTATGGTGCATAGCAACGCAATCAAGTTTTTTTTGTTGACATACAAGTTGCAATACAGTTGGTTGGTTTAGTGTACCTGTCACTATAAATAAGCCTTTTTCAAAACCAAGTAAGTCTGCAATTTTTTTCTCAAACTGCTGGATTAGTTCTCCTTCACCATATATGTCGTGTTTTATATTATTTTGTTTGCACCATTCAGCCATAGCATAAAACTCTTCTGATGCCGTTAACTCATGGTGGCCACAAAAGAATGTATGGCATTGGTTCTTTATCGTATTAGACATTACTTCTCCTTACTATAGTCACTGTTTTTAATTATATTGTATAGGTTCTTACTATCTATTAATTGATGGCTCTTTAGCGTATGTTGAAAAATACTAATGGGTACACCTAATATTAATAAAAAAACTAAGTTAGTTTATTATTGTCTGACAATGTTGTTAAATGACCCGTAGCTTTATTTTTTATAGTGATAGAGGAAAAGTGACAATGATACAAATAAAGTCATTATTAACTTGTCTGATTGTATTGCTAGATTGGTTCGCAGTTTTGAATGTCTATGCAGCGGATTACATTAAGGTAAAAGGTGTAGAGTCAAATGATGTGTTGAATATTCGGGCTAGTGCATCAGCAAAAGCTGAAATAATTGGTATTATTCCCGCTGAGGAGCAATGTATTGTAAACCTTGGGTGTGAAAATAGTTGGTGTAGGGTGGATTATAAAGATAATAAAGGATGGGTAGCAAGCAAATACATACAAGCTCAAAACTGTCGGCTTGTATCTACTAGTCAAGAGAGGCAGCAGTCATTTTTAACGATACCAGTAATGTCTTCTTTACCCATCTTAAAAGCAGAAGGCCAAATATCTGAGATTAATCAATCAGCGGTCGACTTTTCTTTAGAAATTGCAGGAGATTTTGATGAAGCAAAGGAGCAGTTAATATACCAACAGAATAACAGTCCTGAGAGTACTGCTAAGACTATTGTTACGATTATTCGGGATGGCTTTTTGGATGATAGTGCAAGAGGAGAACGTTGGGAAATTAAACTAATGAGGCAGCATACTGGTAAATGGCAAACCTATTCAGTAACAAAAGCTCATAGATGCTGGCCTGGAAGAGGGCATGAGTTTTATAGTAAAGAGCCTTGTAACTGATTACTTTAGTGATATCCATTATTAAATATTAAAAAAAGCTACTAAATCTTATATTTGCCAATAAGAAAAAAAACTAAATTAGTTGTCTTAAGAATAATAATCTAGTCTTAGGATAGCATAATTTATGATTAAAATTATAAATAACATGGGTTCGGTGAATGAAACTAGACGTAAGTCCGACACAGATGTTAGTGGTTGCCAGTTAACTCTGGCGTTTAAAGAAAATCCTCCTGAGTTCTTAAAGAAAAATCTATTGCTTATAAATAATGAACCAACACATGTACCAATGAAAACAGGTATTTATTATTTTCAGATAGTACCATTAGCAGAAAAGCATGCAGTCGATCATAATGGTAAAAAAATTAATTGTTGTTTATTAAAACAAACACCAGACTACTCAAAAGCAGTGATTTCTGCATATTTTTTGGCATATAAGCAAGATGGAATTGAGTCGCTACAATTAGAGGCAGAAGCTGACCTGTTTTTTTCAGCTGGTTTGACAGGCTGTGGGCTAGCAGTAGAGAGCATACCTAACCCTCAGGTTTTTCATATTGATGGAGATAAATACACTAACGATAAAATGTTAGTTTCACTACCTAATGCAGACAATAAGCGATTATATAATGATGAAACTTATGGGCATGATCATTATTATGGCGGATCATCAGCTATTGGTGTTAGAGAGGAAGGTGGCTGGCAATTTTATGGGCAGGCTTGGTATATGAAAAGCCTTGAAAGTTATCAACTAGCTTTTCGAGAAGGAGTTTTTTTAATTTAGCTCTAATAAATTAGCTGTTGAAGGAATGATATAAAGGGAAAGAACCTTAAAGCTTCATGCTTTGCTGAGGGTTTTGCTAATAACTGTGCCATATACCTTTCACCAGTGATTTTTAGGTGAGACCTTCGAGTGACGAGACTTCATGAGCCTATAAGTAATAGGTGGTTGGGGCGAGAAATGAATGCAGCTAAATGCTCCTCCATTGCTCTAGTTAGTACCTATACCGCCATGTATAAAAACTGTATTCTCACTATTTGTGGTGGTTATAACAAAACTTAGAAATCATTCGTGAAAGGTAAACTATTGGGTGAGCTACATTTATTAATTGAGTTCACGGTTAAAAAAGACTCTTTTTGGCATAACTTATTACTGACTCGGAGATTAGTTTATGGATACCTTTTTCTAATATCCATCTATGCCAGTATAAAGGAACTTTTAGCTTATACTTGGGACTCAACTCAATTAGTGTGCCTTCGTTTAGCTCAATTTGAACCTGTATTTTAGGAATTAAGCAATATACAACTCCTGCTTTAGCTAAGGCAACAAATGCTTCTGATGACCTTACAGTATGGCAAGGATAAGTGCCTGGTAATAGATTAAAGTGCTGTGCAAGGAAAGTTGCATGCATATCATCTTTTTGGTCAAAAGCGACAGCAGGTGCATATTTCAGTTTTTCTGGTGTTACAGTTTTACCAAAGAACTTTTTCTTAAAGCCTGGTGAGGCTACAAGTACGTACTCCATATTTCCAAGTTTATCTGCTTTGCAACCAGGTAATACTTGATTGTTACTGCTGATGGCTGCAAAGGCTTCTCCATTTTTAATTTTTTCTAATGTGTGACTTTCATGACTGATCAATAAGTTCAGTTCAATAGTATGGGTTGCCAGAAGAGGATTCATAGCAGGAATAAACCAGGTTGCAAGACTATCTGCATTAACTGCGACGGTTATGTTTAACCGCTGATTGGGTTCTGTGGGGAACAGCTCTTGTCTTAACTCTTGCTCAAGCTGTTTTACCTGACGGAAGTGGCCAAGTAGCTTTTGACCCAGCGTTGTCGGCTCTATTGGGTGGCTGCGTACTAGGAGTGGCTGAGCGACTTGTTCTTCTAGCTGCTTGATACGTTGTGAAATAGCAGACTGAGTTATTGAGAGGATGGCTGCAGCCCGTTCAAAGCTTTGCTCCTGGACTACCACGTCTAACGCTTGCAGTAGCTTATAGTCGAACATTTTGTGATTAAGTTGTTTCATAAGAAAATTTAATGTTAATTAAGAAAATTTAATTTTACTAATAATAGCATGGTTTTTATCATTCATTCAGAGTTTTTTGTGAGAGGTTACAAATGCTATTTCTTCCTATACTTAAAGGGTTTCTACTGGGTAGTAGCATGATTATTCCAATAGGGGCTCAAAATGCCTTTGTGATTAGTCAGGGCATAAAAAGAAATTACCATTTACTTGCTGCCAGTATTTGCTTGCTTTGTGATATTGGCTTAATTGCTCTTGGGGTATTTGGTAGTAGTGGTTTTGTGAGTGAAGATGATTTCCTTTATCAGGCTTTGACTTGGGGTGGAGCAATATTTTTACTTATATATGGGACTATTTCATTAAAAAAAGTAATTCAGCCTGTTGCTAATAATATGGAGCTGTCTAGAGATAGTAATAACCTGTCTCTCAAGCTTGTTATCATTTCAGCATTGGCAGTTACTTTATTAAATCCCCACGTTTATTTAGATACAGTGATGATTTTAGGTGGAGCCAGCTTGAAATATACTGGCGATGAAAAAATTATGTTTGCGATAGGTTGTATGCTGGCTTCAGTTGTATGGTTTTATTTTCTTGCTATCTTGGCTGCTAGGCTAGCCCCATGGCTATTAAATCAAAAAGTGCAAAAAGGTATTGATTTTGTGATTGGTGTTGTGATGTGGTTTATCGCTGTGACATTAATAGTTTAGGAGAATATTTATGCAGGGTATTAAGGATTTAAGTCAAATACTCATCAATCTAAAACCGGTGTTAGCTACTGATGAGTTTGTTTTTTGTTCTTTAAAAGAGTTTAATAACATTGACATCGCTAAATATCAACCTATTGCTACTTTTATAGAGGTGGAAGGGATGACCATGGTGTTAAAAAAAGAAATTGCCATCCAACATAACATTGTATTTAATAATGTGTATAAAATGATTACCTTGCAGGTGCATTCCAGTTTAGATGCCGTGGGGTTGACTGCTGCAGTATCAAAGCGATTGGCTGATAATGGAATAAGTGCTAATATGTTTGCTGGATATTATCATGACCATATATTTATTCAGGCAACAAAAGCTGAAGAAGCACTGTTACTATTAACTGAGTTGGCAACATAGTTTACAAAAGCTCAAGTGAAAGAGTGATGAACAATTACTGGTATGATTTAGTAGGTAATATTGGTGTACTATTAATTTTATTATGTTACTTACTAATTCAGCTAGGTAAACTAAACAACGATAGTTTAGTTTATTCATTGGGTAATTTGCTTGGTGCCGTTTTAACTTTAGTTTCGCTTTATTTTGGCTTTAATTTGTCAGTCTTTATTTCATGCTATCGCTAGCTTCATAGTAGAAAGCTAGCCCTTAACAACAATTTGCTTAAACTACAAACAGCCATTATGCATCTTAAGCTTTATTTTTTAGTTATTATATTTGAACGCCTTGTTGGCAGGCATTTAATAACTGTTCTGCCAGTTCTTCTTCATTGATCGCTCTGGCAATAGCTAAGCCACCAATCATTAGTACAGCAGCTTGAAGTACTTTTACTGAAGGTGTTGTATTTTGATCTGATTTTGTCGCTGACAATTTATCCACAAACCCCCGAAATGCTTTGGTATAGACGTTACGAACTGTGTCATCACGCTGGCTAACATCAGTCACTAAGAAGGCTAGTGGACAGTGCATAGTTTCACCTTCTCTATGCTCATGGCTCAGGTAAGCTTTCGTTAAACAAGCAAGAGGCTGTTTGCCAGTGGTTAGTTGTTGTAGTAGGGTGCTGCCAGATATAGCAGCAGTGATAATAGACTCTGCATACAGTTCAGACTTAGAGCTGAAATGAGTATAAAAGGTGCCGCGGGTTAGTCCGGCATCTGCCATTACTTCATTAATGCTGACATTGTCATAACCCTTGTGAGTGAATAAGTGGGCAGCGCTGGTTAGGATTCGTTGGCGACTGGCTTGTTTATGGTCATCTGTCCAAGGCATTATGGTTACTCCGGCTAATCATAAACTCAGGTGTTTTAACATTCTTACATGGTTTTAAAATATGTTCTTGATCATATTCTCATTAACTCTACATTAGGAAGCCTTAGTTAAGTTAACCGATTAGTAGGTCGCAAAAGGTTATGAGAGTGGTATCTTTTCGACACTTTTTAGGAGGAGGAAATGGTGAGTCAACAAGTACATATTTATGGGCCTAACTTTAGTAGTTTCGTTCGCTCAGTCAGATTGGTATGTGAAGAGAAAAATATTAGCTATTCAACAGGATTTTCTGTGAATGGCGAGGAAATTCCCTTTAAAAGCGATAAACATTATCAACTGCATCCATTTGGGAAGGTGCCAGTATTGATTCATGCTGGTGTTAGTATTTGTGAGACTGTGGCAATTTGCCGCTACCTTGACCAAGAATTTCCTGGACCTGAGTTGCAACCTTCAGACCCTGTCGCAAGAGCTGAGCATGATCAGTGGTGTAGCTTAATAGCAGGAGACATTGATCAAGCAATAGTGCGTAAGTATTTGCTTGAGTTTGCTTTTCCTAAAGGTGAAAACGGCACCATTCGGGCCGATAAAGTGAAGGCTGCAGAGCCTGGTGTTGAGAAGGCCTTGATAGTGTTAAGTCATCAATTAGCTGATCGGTCGTATATTGTAGGAGACAGTTTTACTATAGCTGACGCATTATTAGTGCCGATATTGGACTATCTTTTCAGCCATTCTGAATTTAAACACTTGCATGAAAAGCATAGTAGTCTAAAAGACTATCTTAATAGGGTTTCAGAAAGAAAGTCATTTCAAAAAGGGGTGGCGGCCGCTGCTTAAACTAGCCTGCTAATCTAATAAGGCTTGTGCCTGTATGATAGATGCAAGCCTTAGTCATATCCGGTGATTGAAAAATCTCTATATCAAAACCAGTCGTTGAACAATATCCTTCATTGTTATCATCTGCACTATAGTATGCTAGATATATTTACAAGACGATGGAGGTAATAATGGTTGAAATATTTCCGCTCATTAGTGATAAAGTTATTGCAATTGAGGTGGATGGAAAAATTGAAAAAATAGATGTTGATAGATTGGTCAAAGTCATAGATGACAAGCTAAAGCACCATAGTCAATTGAATATCTTTGTTGAGATGAAAAGCTTTTCTGGAATAGCACTTGATGCCTTGGTTGAAGAGTTGAAGTTTGCACTTTCTCATTTTAAAAAGTTTGGCAAGAAGGCTATTGTGTCTGATAAGACATGGATTGAAAAAGCTGTTGTAATCAGTGATAAGCTCTTTCCAAGTATAGAAGTACAATCTTTTGCTCCTGAAGAGCGAGAAAAAGCGATTGAGTGGTTAGCTGAATAAGAGTAGATATAAAGTATATAGAGTGCTTAAGAATGCTGTCATATGAAGTATTGGATTTTATTGCTGATAGTTATATCCCACTAGTGATTATTTATGCTTTGCTGTTGATTGGGCTTGTAGCTATTAACAAAGGGCTAAAGCTTGCTCTTACTTATTTGTTAGTGCTGGGTGCTGGTATTATACCTGTCTATATCATTTGGTATTTGGATAACAGGTTACAACTATGGCCTACATTGGAGCTGGATTACAGCACCCATACCGCATTAGCATTAACGGTAGTAGTTTATTTGGTTATTTATAAGCAGAAATATGTAAACTATTTTGTTGCATCACTGATAGCCTATGGCTTATTGATGTTATATCAACAATATCACACGCTGCTTGATATTATTACAACCGCTGTGGTTATTTTACCAGTAGCATTAGCTATTTTTTTGTTTGGTAAGCGTAAACTATTGCTGAATTCAGTATGATGACTTAGCTTATAGATGTATGCTTCATTAGTCACACTTTGGAGCTGAAATATTTAATCCTTTTTTTAAAAAGTGCCGCATTAACTTTTGATACTTTTTGCTATTTTTAAACCCGTTAATTTCCTTACTTAGTGGCTCAACTAAGGCTTGGTGCTTTTTATGTAAGTAGATATGCAGTTTTACTTTAAGCTCTGGTCTTACTTCAATGTGCAGCTGAGTAAGGCAGGTTTGCTTCTGGTAGTAATAAGCTACAGCAATAGGCAATACGGCAATATCAATGCGTCTGCGCTGTAGTAAAGTGATCAACTGATCGTAACTTTTGGTTCGAACGACTTTAACATCATTTAAAGATTGAGCAGATAGCGGCATTCCAATCATTGCGCCAATTCTATAACCACTGAGATCTTTATCTGCATAAGTAATATTTTGTAGGCTGACGTAGGCCATAAAAAAAGAGAAATAGCTAGGGTTTATCTGAATTAAGTTACTATAAATAGTTAAGTCAAGGTCTGACAACTGAATGAAGTCACCATCAAGTAAGCCTCGGTTGGAGTTTCGTAGCGACCGTTCAGAGGGAATGGTCAATAAGTGAACTTGACAATTGAGGCCTGCAAAGATGAGCTTAATGTGCTGATCAACAAGACCTTCCCCCTTTTCTGTATGATAAGGCGCAGTTAACCTCCCTCCAAGTTGTAATTTTCCTGTAGTGCAGTAGCTAAAGGCATCGCTGTTGTTAGTAAGTAAAAACACAAATAAAAGTGGTTGTATAAGCTTGGTGACCAGCTCTGAGGTGGTAAGTTTGTATTTTAATGGCCTGTCACTCAGCATAGGTATTGGCTCGATAAACCTCTCCCACTCTACATCATAGTTAAAAGGTTGTATGTATGGTGGCTCTGTATGTAACTATTGTATATAAGTACAGTGTAATTAACGGATGAGTTGTGTCTTTAAAGGCTATAGTTAGACTAATAAGTATCTGGAGGTTGAAATGATAGCTATATTCCCTCTAACAAAAGTAGCCGTTTTTCTTCTCGCATTGTTAGTTTGTTGTCCTGCTCTCTTGTCTGCTGAAGAATTGAAGCAGATAAAAATTGCCAATGGCGAATGGCAGCCTTATACATCTAGCAAAATGAAAAACTATGGAGTAGTTACTCATATTGTGACAGAAGCCTTTAAGCTGGAGGGAGTTAAGGTTGTTTATGATTGGTTACCTTGGAAGCGAGCATACCAGTCTGTTGTTGATGGTAGTTTAGATGCTTCACCAGGCTGGATTCAGACTGAGAAGCGAATGGTGGACGTATATTATAGTGATCCTATTTTTGAAAATAAGCTAGTTTTTTTTCATTTGAAAAACTTATCGTTTAACTGGAGTAAGTTTACTGATTTAAACAAAATGAAGATAGGTGCCACTCTTGGTTATAACTATGGGGCTGAGTTTCAAGAGGCAGAAGCTAATAAAATAATTGATGTGGTAAGGGTGAAAAAAGATGAGCAAAATTATGGCCTAATACTTAACAAGCGGGTTCAACTGTTTCCAATTAGCCTTGATGCAGGCTATTACCAAATGAGAAAATATTTGAAGCCTGACCAAGCAGACTTGATTACTCATCATCCAAAGGCAATCGATGAAACAAGGCTTTACCGACTAATCGTGAGTAAAAAAAATCCTCATGCCAATATTATTATTATTAAGTTTAATAAAGGATTGCATCAACTTAAGATCCTAGGACTTTATGATCAGTATATTGCTGAACTGAGAGAAGGTGGTTATTAAGTGATCGCCTGCTCTGTGGGTGACCATTATCTGATATTTGAATCTGGCTAGTTTTCGGTATACTTAGTGATTTGTGTCCATCTATTTGGTCATTTATACCATTCACGAAGGGTATACTATGAGAAAACTTGTCTGTGGAAGCCTCGCTATCTTTGCCTCTCAGTTAACTGCTGGCCAGCTTAATTTTTATAACTGGAATGATTATATAGATCCTGAAGCAATCCCTGGATTTGAGAAACAAACTGGGGTGAAGGTTAATTATGATGTGTTTGATAATAATGAAGTGTTAGAGGCAAAGCTATTATCAGGGCAATCAGGCTATGATCTTGTTGTACCTACCCATAACTTTTTAAGAGTACAAATTAAAGCCGGTGCCTTTCAGCCGCTAGATAAAACCAAGCTAACCAACTACCAGTATTTAAACAAGCACATAATGAAGGAGTTAGCTGCAAAAGTTGATCCTGGCAACAAATACTCGATCCCTTATTTAGAAGGTACTACTGGTATTGGTTATAATCCAGACAAGGTGCAAGCGGTATTAGGTACAGAGTCTATTGATAGTTGGGCGATAGTTTTTGAACCTGAAAATATGAAAAAGCTATCAAAGTGTGGAGTTGCTTTTTTAGACTCTGGAAGTGAAATATTCCCAATTGTATTAAAGTATCTAGGTAAAGACCCTAGCTCAAGTAATGTTAAAGATTATAAAGTAGCAGAAAAACAATTGGCTAATGTGGGTAAATATGTAACTTATTATCACTCTGCTCGTTATATCAGTGATCTAGCTAATGGCGATATTTGTGTAGCTATTGGGTGGTCAGGTGATGTATTTCAGGCTAGAGATAGAGCAACGGAAGCAAAAAATGGAGTGAAAATTAACTATGTTATTCCAAAAGAAGGCGCGCCATTGTCTTTTGATATGTTAGCCATACCTAAAGATGCTAAAAATGTAGCTAATGCTCATCAATTTTTAAATTATTTATTGGAACCAAAAGTGATTGCTGGAGTGACTAATTATGTAAAGTATGCTAGCCCTAATGATGCAGCAAAACCACTTATCGATGAACAAGTTGCGACGAATCCAGGCATTTATCCATCAAGTGAAGTGGGTGAGAAGCTGTTTTTATTCACAGAAATGCCCAAAAAAATCCAGCGTTTTGTTACAAGATCTTGGACAAAGATAAAAACCGGTCGGTAAAAAAATTGTGTAATTTGTAGGTTTTTTAGCCTGTACCCTGCTGATATTTTAGTGGGGGACAGGCTGGTTTTTCTTTAAGTACTGTTGTATTGTTTTTGAGTATGTAGGCGTTTGTTTAAATTGGATCAGGTGCTGATTAAATTGCTCAACTTAGTTCAATTGGATTTTTTATTATAAAATATAATAAATACGCTATTGTTGTTGATCGTTGGCCGCTACATAAAATGTAGAAGAGCTTTCTGGTGTCCACTCTGCAAGTTGTTTAGAGAGTACTTTGCTAAAAGTGGGAGACAAACTTAAAGGCCCTAAGGATAGTTTTGTTTCAGATCCTTTTTTTAATATTTGATAGACAGTGTCCTGAAACCAGGCTGTCTGATCCATTGCTTCCCAGCCAGGTTGCTTGGTTATCTCATTTCTAAGGTATTGTAACTCATGCAAATCGGCAGTCAGTTGGTTTTTAGCTAGTAATTGCTCATCATATTTTTTGGGTAAAAACGCTTTTAGCAAACGCTCTTTGATGCTTGGCCGGTTATTATGTAGTTGGCTTAGTGCTTCTTTGATAGTAGTTTTTGCTTTTTGCTTGAGAGATGTCAGTTTACATTCCCCCTTAACAGGCAGTTGATAAAGATTTAAGTGAATGATTGCATTTAATTGATTATTATCATCCTGTAGGTTTTCTTTTACTGATTGTAAATAAGTTAAATCCTGGCTGTGTAAAAAATTTATATTTAGTGATTTAAGCCCAGGTCTATGAATTGTTAGTTCCCTTGTAGATACTTCGGCTCGTTTTGAAATAATTGCTGTAGTCAGCCGTGCTGCAGTATACAATGCAGCTCTTTCTCTTAACTGTTGTGAAATTTCTTGTTTGATTTTTTTTAGCTGCTGTTTAATTTGTTTAGGGGTAATTGGTTGCTCTGCTACGGTTTTGTTTGGCTTACTCTCTGCTACTGGTTCAGGTAAAGGCGGTTTACGAACAGAAAAATGAGGGGATAAAATTCCGTCAGACTTTATTATACGGCCTAATGCATGATCAGATGTCAGTTTGCTATTAATTGATTTATATAATGAGCCTTTGGTGCTGTGACCATCTAATAGGTTATTTAAGAGATCACGAAGTTCTTTTACATTTTCGGGTAATTTATAAAACTTGATCACTTCTTTGTTATAGTATGATTTGGCAGCTAAGTAATTTGCAAAGCGTGGATCACTTGCATAATAACGCATATACCCGCTATGAAACTCATAATCCTTATCTAAATACTGCTTGATAGCATCATTTAATTCATTTTTTATTTTTTGAATGTTTTTTTCATAACTCGCCTGCGCATTTGCTGAGCCAACAGTAAAGTGGTTAACAGTGCTGCTTGAACTCAATTTGGCGACAAACCTCTTTCTAAAATTTGAAATGGTGCTATGGTCAGCTGACTCACTATTTTGAGTATTTGCTAAAGCAGCTTGTCGGCCATTAAATAAACCTTTTGGGCTAGTCGGGACAGCATGCTTATTTAGCTTGTCAGGATTAGTTGAAGTAAAGCGATTGAACGGATTAATTGAGTAGATACCCGTTTTCATGATTAACCCCCTGCCAATCATGTTATGACTTTGTGCTATGATAGTAAGTACTTATGTTCTGTTGGGGTTAGCAAAATCAGTCATAATTTATTATAGGCTAATATATGAATGGAGGTGTTTCTTGAGTGGCCTTCCATGGCTCATCAAGAGTTAGACAGGAATTTCTATATTTACTAATTTTTGTAATGCTCTTTAGAGAAGAAGAGAGTAATAATTAATATTCTAACTAAAAAACAGTTGGCCTTGGGCGCTGTAAGACTGCTCGTGCAATAGCATAAAACAGTATGAGTGATGCCCATAATGCCAGCGCATATGTCATATTAATACCAAGTGAAACGCCTAACAATAAACAAACAACTGAGCCAAAGATAGCTATGATTTTGAATTTTCCTTGCAGTAATTTATAGGCAGCAACCATAGTGAATAAATAAATCAGAACAAATACACCATTGGTCCATCGAACCAATGCTTCAAAAGGAATTTGAATAACTTGAGCTAAAACCAGAACTAAGGCTACTAAAATGGAGGTGGTTATTAGTCCATTTGATGGTACGCCATGCTGATTAAGTCTACTCAGATAGATAGGTAGAGCGCCTTGTTCTGACAAACTGAATGCTAACCGTGCAGTACTTGCTGTATATACGTTGACTGTTGCAGCACCACTGAAGACGCCCAATATTCCTATAACCCAGCGACCACCTTGGCCGAACTGTTGATCAAAAACATCAACCATCGCTAAAGCGTTAGATCCAGGTGTAGCTTGTAAGATTATCCACGTACAAATTAAATAAATAAGCCCCACTACTGTAACTCCAAGTAGCAGTGCGCGACCAAAGTCCCGCTTAGGATTTTTAAATTCTGCTGATAGGTGGCTCATGGTCTCGATACCCATAAAGCTCCAAAAGGCTAAGCCTGCTGCAGATGCTATTAATGGCCATTGGTTAAAGTCTACGCTTGTTTGCGGTGAAATAGTGTGCCCTGAAAACTGTTTGAGTGATATAGCCAACACAACCACTAGCATGGTTAATGTTAGTACGGTTTGTATACGACCAGAGGCTTGTACTCCTTGCCAGTTGAGAAGCAGTAGCCCAGCAATAAATGCTAGCTCAACAATAAGGGTTTGAACTCCACTTAATGGAACCAGTACATGAACGAACTGTATGGTAATCTCAATAGCAGCTGGTGCTCCCACTGGGACTAACAGGAGAAAAAGTAAACCGATAATTTTGCCTTGGGTTTCGCCAAATGCTTTAGAGACAATATGAGATGGCCCGCCTGCATGAGGAAAGCGTTTACCCAGTTCTGCAAAAACCCAGGTTACTGGTAGCATTGCCAGAATCAAGAGAAGCCATGCTAGTAAAGCTGAAAACCCTGCCTCTTGGACAGTAAGTTGTGGTAATACAAAAACGCCAGTGCCCATCATAGTGGTCACTAACAGACCAATACCTTGTGGTAAAGTAATGGTATTGTTTAATTGGTTCATTACAAAGCCCACAAATTCATCTACAACACTTGTAAAGTGTAATTTTTTTTCTGATAACAAACTGACTGATTCGTTAGCCAATAGTTAGGTTCTACCGACATATCGTCGGTGTAGGTGGTAAATTACCGTCGATATGGTGGAGAGTATTTACTTGGCTGGCTACACCAGGCATGGGCTGGAATAAGTATAGTGGCTATGAAGATGGTTTGAGGCCCTGTCTGGTATTACAATATGGCACAAACTCTGAAATACAGCCTGTTAGGTATGAATATCTTGGATAAGTTTGACCAGTTAATCATCGAAGCTCTCAGCAAAGATGCGCGTCAGCCAGTTGCGGCTATCGCTGAGCAAGTAAATCTGTCTCGCTCTGCTGTGTCTGAACGAATAAAAAAGCTTGAGCAAAATGGTACGATCAAGGGGTATCAGGTTTTACTTCGTGAGTCAGAGAAAGACCATGTGGCAGCACTTATAGAGATTCAGTACTTCGGCGCGAAATGTGAAGAAGTGGTAATACCTGTCATTACACGTTTTCCTGAAGTGAAACAATGTTTTGCTGTAAGCGGTGATACAGACTTAATTATTTATGTACGAGCAGAAAATATGCAAAAAATAATGCAGCTATATGAAGCACTCAATGAAATTGAAGGCGTTACTAAAATTAAAACCCATGTGGTTATGAATGAATGGATTAATCGACTAGGAGCTTAGATGCTTAAATAAGAAAAATAAGCTGATAACGACTTGTTTGTTTAGCCTCAGGTGTTGTGGTTTATTAGATATTCACTTGAACTCGTTTAGGTTGGCTCCCATAACCACCTACTTGTACCTCTACTATCTCTGTCCCAGATTTGCGTAGTGTTGCACTTAAACTAGAGCAGCACTGCATAGCCTTTCCTTGTTCAAATAAAAAATCAGTTTTTGCTTGGTCAACATAGGTAGATAAATAGCAAGCTAATGCGCCAGACGAGCTGCCAGTTGCTGACTCTTCAGGAATGCCAAATCTTGGGGCAAAATTACGGCAGCGGGCTGAAAAAGAAGTAAGCTTTGTGGGAAGCTCAAATAAATGTAAACCAACAAAGTCATGCTTAGTCGAAAATTCAGTAACTGCAGCTTCATTCTGAGTAATATGGTCAAGAAAGCCTTCTGGAATGGGCACAAATACATCAACAAGCCCAGTGGATATTGCTTGGATTGGGAGATTTGTTTCAGAGAGCAGCTCAACTGGCAGGTTAAGTAGTGGTGCAACCTCACTTGCTTGAAATTGAGTTAAGAACTGAGGGCGCTGTTGAGTCATGATTATTTGGCCATCATCTTCAACGGTAATAGCTAATAGTTGTTGATTGTTAATTTCTTGCAGGAAGCGCCCTGGCTGAATGATTTTCTGCTGGTAGATCAAAGAAAACGCAGCCAGAGTTGCATGACCACAGTAGTTCACTTCATCGGTTGGGGTAAAGAAGCGTGTGGTAAAGTCTCCCTGTGTTGAAGGGAGAATAAAAACAGTTTCGGATAACCCTACCTGTGTTGCTATCTGTTGCATTTGGGGGGCTGACAGTTGATGGGCATCCAGCACCACTCCTGCTGGATTTCCGCCAGTTTTTTGATAAGTGAATGCATTTAAAACTGCAACATCAATAAGCATTGGTCTTTCTCATAAAATAAGATCAAAAAATATTTTGCATTTTAAAAATGCAGTTTTTCTATTCTAGAAACAATCAAAACTTACAGTAAGTGTAACAGTCTTAAGAGATACATACTTACCATTTTTTGTAAGTATTGTAAATATAGTTGAGCCTTGTGGTAAAATTTGTTTGAATCACTAGAACTATAACTTCGTTAGTCTAAAACCAACATTAATTAATTCTTTCGGTGAACTTTAACAGCTTAACAGTGGCTGGCTTAAAGTTTTGTTAAAAGCTGTAAGTGATTTTTGGGCTTGAATATGAAGAAGTATATTATATTTTCTTTTTTAATGATTGTTGCACTTGATAGTTATGCAATGAGGTGTGGAAGTAAGCTCGTATTAGAAGGATATTCAAAAAGTAAGGTATTAAAGCTTTGTGGTAAGCCTCAATCTAAACATACTTACAGTGAAAAAGTAATAGAAAAAAAAGAAGATGGTACTAGAAAAGTGTTTCACACAGAAAAGGAAGTATGGCTGTATAAAGGTGTTGGCGGCCGAAAACCAAGAGAAGTGATTTTTGATGGAGATAAGGTAAACGCCATAAAAGTTGCTAATTAACGTTGCAATAATAGTGGGCAACGGTACGATCAGGCCAGAGCCACTACACCAATGCCTCTACTGGTAATGAATGCAGCTAGAAGCTAATGCAAAAAAGCTGCATTCAAAAAAAGTTACCGATTAATTAACCCTCTAATACTCCCTAGTGCATCGTTACCAGTGACTTTCTTTTCTTCTTGGGTGGTTTCTTCACCAAAGCCTATGCGGGTTAAATCTTCTTGAGGAATTTCGTCTAGAAATCGACTGGGAGTGGTTTCGACTATTTCGCCATATTGCTTTCGTTTACCAGCCAAGGTCATGGTTAATGATTTCCTGGCGCGAGTAATACCGACATAGGCTAGGCGTCGTTCTTCTTCAATATTGTCTTCTTCAATACTGGTGCGGTGGGGTAATAAATCTTCTTCCATACCAATCAGAAATACATGGGGGAATTCCAGCCCTTTGGATGCATGTAAAGTTAATAATTGCACGCGGTCATGGTCGTCTTCTTCCTCCTGTCGTTCGAGCATATCTCTAAGCACTAATTTGGCAATGGCTTCTTTAATTGTTATTGGTTCATCAGGGTCGGCAGTTTCGATGGTTTTAGCTAAAGATTCCACTAAAAACCAAACATTTTCCAAGCGGCGGCTGGCAATCTTTTCGCTACTGCTGTTTTGTCTCAGCCAGTTGTCATAGTCCATGTCATAAATCATTTCTTTTATGGTTGCCACAGGATCTTCCTGGTGGCATTTTTGAGTAATGCGATCAATCCAGAGAGTAAAACGTTTTAGTTTGTCTAAAGCTTTTTCATTCAAAAACTGGCTTAGGCCAAATTCCTGGCTGGCTGCATATAAACTAATATGTCGTTGGTTGGCATATGTACCCAGTTTTTCCAAAGTGGCTGCGCCTATTTCCCGTTTAGGTACATTAATTACCCGTAAAAAAGCGTTATCATCATCTGGGTTAATAATCAGCCGTAAATAGGCCATTATGTCTTTTACTTCGGCACGGCTAAAAAATGAGGTGCCTCCGGTAATGTGATAGGGAATTTGATGATGTTGTAACTTTAATTCCAATAATTTGGATTGGAAATTACCTCGGTACAGGATGGCATAATCTTTATAATGGGTGTCGAACTTTATTTTATGGGTAATGATTTCAACGGCAACACGTTCTGCTTCTACTTCTTCGTTTTTGCAGCGAATAACACGTAGCTCATCACCTAAACCTAATTCACTCCATAACTTTTTTTCAAATACATGAGGGTTATTAGCAATTAAAGTATTGGCAGCGGTTAATATACGAGCAGTGGAGCGATAGTTTTGTTCCAGTTTAATTACGTGCAGTGATGGGAAGTCTTCTTTCAGCTTGACTAGGTTTTCTGGACGAGCACCTCGCCAGGCATAAATAGACTGATCGTCATCACCCACCACAGTAAACTGGGCACGGCTACCAACAAGTAATCTAACTAATAAATACTGGCTGGAGTTGGTATCCTGGTACTCGTCTACGAGTAAATAGCGAACTTTATTTTGCCATTTTTCCAGGATTTCTGGGTTTTTCTGAAACAGGAGTACAGGCAATAAAATCAAATCATCAAAATCGACGGCATTATAAGCTTTAAGCGTTCGGTCATAATCTTGGTATAAATAGGCAATTGCTTGTTCTTTAGGGTTTTCTGCATGAGAAAGGCATTCACTTGGTAATAGCATATCATTTTTCCAGTTGGATATATGATGTTGCAGATAATCCGCTGCTTCTTCTGCTAATACCTCATATTGTGCCTTCAATTCTGTTATTAATTGGCGTGAATCCAAGTCATCAAATAATGAAAAGCCGGGCTTTAAGCTGAGCGCTTTATGTTCTCGACGAATAATATTTAAACCCAAGTTATGGAACGTTGATACCGTTAGTCCCCTAGCTTCTTTGCCTTTAACCAGCTGACTGACCCGTTCTTTCATTTCTCGCGCAGCTTTATTGGTGAAAGTAACTGCATAGATATGGCGAGCTTTAATCCCACAAGTTTCAATCAGGTATGCAATCTTGGTTGTAATTACACTGGTCTTACCACTGCCTGCCCCTGCTAATACCAATAAGGGGGAATCAATGTAGCGCACTGCCTCCGCTTGTCTTGGGTTTAATTGTCTCACTACCGTTTTACCTCAAATTTACCGAGTGGCGCAGTTTACCAGAAGCGGTCCCGTCAAGACATACGCTTCAGGAAGAGTGAAAAAATTGATCTAGTTGTTAAATTTAATTTCTATTTTGGATCTTGGCTGGTTTTTATTTACTTTGCGTTATGTTCATATAATACTTGCCGGTTTATCGATGACCTATCAGTTGAAGGGGTATGTGGCGGGTGGTCAGGCAGTTAAGAAGACGTAAAGTCAAAATCTTACTAGTAGGTGAACAGCCTGACCTGTTTCGGCATCTGGTTACACTACTGCCTAGTTGGCAACACAATGAGCCCCGTTGGCAGTGGAGTCACTGCCAGTCAATTGATGAACTTTCACGATCACTTAATTATTTAGAACCGGATTTAGTTCTGATCAACTACGAAAACTATGAACGTGTTGTTGCTGAGCTAAATGATAGTCATCCACCCATTGTATTATTGTGCGAAGAGGCTACTTGTTATCAACTGAAACAAAGCGCAATAATCCCGCCAGTCGATTTTATTCCCTATTCGCGTCTCAATGATGATGAGTTTATTAGACGAACACTCCGCTATAACTTAGAACAAACTAAAAGCAGGCGAGATATCAAAGGGCTGACTTGCTATGACCGGCTAACGGGCATTGCCAATCGGGCCTGGTTTCAAGAAACCCTGTCTGAAGAGTTGGCGCTGTTAACCAGCGATTCACTGCTGGGTGTAATACTAGTGGATCTTGATGGCTTTAGTAAGGTGAATCAAACCTTAGGACATCAGGCAGGAGACAGTTTGATCTGGCAAGTAGCAGAACGGTTGAAGCAGGTATACAGCGATAGTGGAAGCTACATTGCCCGGGTAAATGGTGATGAATTTGGGCTGATAATCCCAGATGTGAATCATCAGGCCCAGTTGATCTTGCAAACCAAACAGACCTTGCAAGCATTGGCAGACCCTTTTTTTGTTGCCGGCCATCAAGTGCTAATTGGTTGTAGTATAGGTTTAGCTTGCTGCCCGGTTGCGGGGAGTACCGTAGATGAAGTACTCACACATGCCCATATCGCGCTTTCTAAAGCAAAAAAGCAATTGGGTAATCACTATGTAATCTATGAGCCAGGCTTAAAAGTAGATGTAAGTGATGGCCTGCTAATGGAGGCTGAGCTACGCCAAGCGTTACGCCGCAATGAACTGCAACTTTTATATCAACCCCGCGTAGACAGTCAGACGGGCCGGGTTTCATCTGTTGAAGGACTGCTCAGATGGCATCACCCTCAACGGGGGTTATTGATGCCTGCTGACTTTATTCCGCTGGCGGAACGTACCAACTTAATAGTACCAATTGGCTATTGGGTGATTAACCAGGCTTGTCATGATATAAATTTGCTAGATAAATGGGGGATAGGTGATTTACATGTGGCCATTAACTTGTCATTCCAACAGTTTAAAGATGCCAAACTATTAGCAACTGTCTCTCATATTATTAAAAAACATCAGGTTAGACCTCATTTGCTGGAGTTTGAGTTGACAGAGACTGCTATGTTGCAGGAACAAGCTGATGTGGCCGCCAAGATGAAAGCACTGCAGCAGTTAGGGATTAACTTTGCATTGGATGATTTTGGTACGGGTTTTTCTTCTTTTAGCCATATTCAAGGGCTGCCTATTAATACTATAAAAATAGACCGTAGCTTTGTTAAAAATATGCTGATTAACCGCGGTGATCAGGTAATAGTTGGGGCTATTATCGAGTTGGCTCATAACCTTAGCCTAACTGTTGTTGCAGAAGGGGTAGAAACCTGCGCGCAAGCAGAGTGGCTAAAAATGGCTGGTTGCGATGAAATGCAAGGTTTTTTATTAAGCCAGCCTTTAAACGTAGAAGAGCTGTGCCAGCGCTTGGTAGAAGAGCAAGCGGTTAGAGCATATTAACTCGTTCTGCATGAAAAGATTTTTGTGAATTAACAACAAGCCTTAATAATTTAGTAATAAACTAGGCACACGATAGTTTTTCTCCTTATTTCTAAGTACTATATATTTATATAAATACGAGTTGAACTAGCTACACATGGATATTGTGTGGCTGATTAAATAACGGTGCTTTCGGTATAACTATTTATATACTTAAATTTATAGTTCAACTATTTATGTAAATAATAAAATAGGTTTCACGTTAAGTATTAATTAACTATTCGAAAAAACCTGACGCTTTAGGTTTATCTAACCGTAGTAAAATCAAATAAGAAGGTGTTTTTATTTCTTCTTGTGGGGCAAAACCATTTAACTCATCTTCTGTCAGTAAAAACTCTCTTTCCTCGCCTTTCGCAATAGCTGCAACAACTTTTTTTGTATTTTTGCTTGCTACCATTACAGGGGTTTTTAACCGTTTAGGTGGCAAAACCTGATAACTGCCGATAAAGAATGTCTCTT
The DNA here is from genome assembly GCF_028858535.1 of Spartinivicinus poritis. Taxonomy (NCBI): domain Bacteria; kingdom Pseudomonadati; phylum Pseudomonadota; class Gammaproteobacteria; order Oceanospirillales; family Zooshikellaceae; genus Spartinivicinus; species Spartinivicinus poritis. Next base: position 4,819 of record NZ_JAPMOU010000058.1, on the reverse strand, counting down.
TATTTCCTGGGCCTGCTACTCTTTCTAATTTAGTCGAGTTCATTTATTTCATCTCCATGGGTATCTTTTTTTGAATAGCCTTGAAAACAAGGCCGAATCAATAAAGCTTTTGTTAGCTTCTTGATGTTATAGAGCATTATAGAAACTAACTATTAATGCCACCTTATAGGTGGAAATACAGTTTATGCTGGAGCAGTTCACTGTCTCTACAAAGAAATACAATATGTTTTATAACAAGCATTTGTACTTTCTAGAAATGATTGACAACTGTTTTGTGAAAGAGTTTTGTCGTATTTATTAATTAATCTGTGATTAAATTAATTTTAGTCTAATAGATCACTATTTAAGTGAGCTTTCAGACTGTCTAGAAGTAAAAATACGTATTTATACGTAGCATGTTGAAAGTAATAATAAACTAAACATCAGTTACAAAAATAACCGACTTTTGCTGTATATATTTAAATATATGTATTGATTAGCTATTCCTAAGCCCCTCGATCTAATTTGCGATAGCTGATAGCTTCCATTAAATGTTTTTGACTAATTTGGTTTTGCTGTTCAAGATCGGCAATGGTTCGGGCAACTTTTAATACTCGATGATAAGCTCTAGCTGATAATTTTAACTTTTGAATCACCTGGCTTAACCATTGGCGAGTAGCTTTGGTTAATTGACAGTGGGTTTCTAGCTCGATAGTGGATAGCCCTTGGTTAGTTTTTTGCTGTCTTGTTAATTGCTGTTGTTGAGCTTGTTCGACACGCTTTTTTACTTGAGCAGACGCTTCTGTTTTCAGTTGAGGCAACGGTTGAGTTAATAAAGTTTGTGGCATAGCTGAAACTTCAACGTGCATATCAATACGATCTAACAGGGGGCCAGATAATTTATTGCGATAACGCCGTACTTGCTCTGCAGTGCAATAACAGTTGTGTTGGCTATCGCCAAGATAGCCACAAGGACAGGGGTTCATCGCTGCTATCAACTGGAACTGAGCAGCAGGGTAAGTAATCTGATGAGATGCCCGAGAAATAACGATTTCGCCTGACTCTAATGGTTCACGTAATACTTCCAATACTTTTCGACTGAACTCAGGCAGTTCATCTAAAAACAAAACACCATGGTGAGCTAGCGAAATTTCTCCTGGCTTGGGATGGCTACCACCACCAACCAACGCTACGGCAGAAGCGGTATGATGAGGTGCACGAAAAGGCCTCTGCCCCCATTGAGCAAGATTAACGGGTTTTCCTGCAATCGAATAAACGGCTTGGGTAGCAAGAGCCTGGTTGGTTGTTAGTGGTGGCAAGATTGAAGGTAAACGGCTGGCTAGCATGGTTTTACCTGAGCCAGGTGGACCAAAAAACAGCAGGTTATGACCGCCTGCTGCGGCTATTTCTAATGCTCGTTTTGCGTGCATTTGTCCTTTTACTTCACAAAGATCAGGCATTGTGGTGGTGATTTTATTGTACTCAGCTTTGTGAGTGGCTTGCTTTAGAGGTGTTGATTGATTGAAGTGACCGCAAACAGACAAAATATTGTCTGCTTCATACACTGTTAAGCTTTCAACTAAGCTAGCTTCTTGGCTACTAATGCCGGAGGGGACTACTAAATGGCGGTGAGCGTTTTGACAGGCAATAGCCGAAGTCAGCGCTCCTTTTACACTTCTAAGCTCACCAGATAAGGCTAACTCACCAAGAAACTCATAGTTTGCTAATTGTTCAGTAGCAATTTGGCCAGAAGCAGCCAGAATCCCAATGGCAATAGCTAAATCGTAGCGGCCACCTTCCTTTGGTAAATCAGCTGGTGCCAGATTGACGGTTATCCGTTTAGTTGGGAACTCAAAGTTAGCATTTTGTAGTGCGCTTCTTACCCGGTCTTTACTTTCTTTAACAGCGGCTTCTGGTAAACCAACTATTGAAAAACCAGGCAAGCCATTAGCCAGATGGGTTTCGACAGTAACAAGAGGTGAATAAATTCCCACTTGGGCGCGTGTATAAACTACTGCAAGAGACATATTTCATCCCTGATCAACATTAACTGATATTAGTTAAGTACTGTCCAGTAGTTTAAAACTTGCTCAATATCCTATCGAACTGTTTCAGTAAAGTTTGTGAATTACTAAATTGGAAGTTTCACAAATATGACTTCAAGTGACTAGATGAAAAAGATTTCACTGACAGCCCTTCAGTTGACAAAGGCGCTACATAATTTTGCTTAACGAACCTTACAAGGTTTTGTCTTTAACTCCTTCGTTAGTTGATTGCGCTTTATCTTCTGACTCTGATTTAGCTGATGCTAGAGCCTGCTCCATTAAGGCAACTTGTTTTGTGAGCAACTCCAGCTTTTCTCGGGTGCGATGTAAAACAGCAGCCTGGGTATCAAATTCATCGCGAGTAACTAAGTCCAGCTTATTAAACGTAGACTGCAGTAGCAGTTTAACATGGCTTTCAAGCTCGGTTTGTATTTGAGACTTGTCACCCTGTAGAAGGCTTTGTGCTTTGTTGGTGATACTTTGACCAATTTGTTCGCTTAGGGATTGGATAAAAGCTTTATTTATCATGGCTGTATTCAATAGACTAACTATGCAAGTGAATTAGAACTGGTTGTAGTCTATCACAGCAATGAATTTATGATTAAGGAAGATTCAGGTAGTTCTTCGTGATCGAAGCCTGGTGATATCTGAATAAAAGTTGAACTACATTGGTGCGTCTCTCGATATGCTGAAACAAAAAGGTGCTTGCGTGGTTGGGATAGCCATTCCTGGTAGCTGAAAATCAAGCTTTATTGTTTATGGCATAAATAGTGCTGAAGCAAAAACAGCTAATAGGCAGGCAGCAGTTGGCAGTGACCCACTTGATGATTATCAATGGAAAAGGAACCCATTTTTATCGGGTGGTAAGAAATAAGCCGAGCAATGACCAAGGATGAATGGCTGAAAAAAAAGCTTATCGCTGGTAAGCAAAATAAATTGCTTAACCCTGATAGCTAAACGTAGACTTGTCACTGCCCCCAAGGCAAGACTAACCAGTTAGGAGACTACTAATGAAATTAGTATCAGCCATTATCAAGCCCTTTAAATTAGATGATGTGAGGGAGTCACTCTCTGAAATCGGAGTGCAGGGAATTACTGTAACAGAAGTGAAAGGATTTGGACGTCAAAAAGGCCATACAGAACTTTATCGAGGAGCCGAGTATGTTGTAGATTTTTTACCCAAAGTAAAAATCGAAATTGCTATTTCTGATGAGTTGGTTGACCCAGTGATTGAGGCAATTAGTAAAGCGGCTAACACAGGAAAAATTGGCGACGGTAAGATCTTTATTACCCCTCTGGAACAGGCCATACGCATTCGTACGGGTGAAACCGGAACGGAAGCTATTTAACTTTAATCAATCAGTTAGTTTTTCAATTAGTTGAGCCAGTGGGGGGCACAATAATGGAAACGTTACAAGATACATCTAATACTATTTTACAACTGTCTTATGCACTAGACACCTTTTACTTTTTAATGTGTGGGGCGTTAGTCATGTGGATGGCTGCAGGTTTTGCTATGTTAGAAGCGGGCTTGGTGAGAGCGAAAAACACAGTTGAAATCCTTACTAAAAATATTGCCTTATTTGCTGTTGCTTGCACCATGTTTTTATTATGTGGGTATAGCATTATGTATCCAGGTCAAGGGGAAGGTGAGATTATCCCTTATCTGGGCTTTTTGTTAGGCTCAGAAAATGAGTTATCCTCTGTACTAAAAGGTGGAGAAGATGCACCTTACTACTCAACTCGTTCAGACTTTTTCTTTCAAGTAGTCTTTGTTGCAACGGCTATGTCTATTGTCTCAGGCGCTGTAGCAGAGCGAATGAAACTCTGGTCATTTTTATTATTTGCTACTGTTTTAACTGGTTTTATTTATCCAGTACAAGGCTACTGGAAATGGGGTGGTGGATTTTTAGATGCAAAAGGGTTTTTAGATTTTGCAGGATCAGGTGTTGTACACATGTGTGGAGCAGCAGCGGCATTGGCGGGGGTATTATTATTAGGCCCAAGAAAAGGCAAATATACGGCTAAAGGTCAGGCTAATGCGATACCAGGCGCTAACTTACCGCTAGCAACGTTAGGTACTTTTATTTTGTGGTTAGGCTGGTTTGGCTTTAATGGAGGCTCTCAGCTTAAACTTGCAGATGTTGAAAATGCTAATGCAGTGGCGCAAATTTTTGTTAATACAAATGCAGCTGCTGCTGGGGGGGTGATAGCAGCCCTGATAATTGCTAGGCTGTTATTCGGTAAAGCAGACTTAACCATGGCATTAAATGGTGCGTTGGCTGGGTTAGTCTCGATTACTGCTGAACCGCTTACACCCAGTGCATTTGCTGCTACATTTATTGGCGGTGTAGGGGGTGGGTTGGTAGTATTTGCTATCATTTTATTAGATAAACTAAAAATTGATGATCCCGTTGGTGCTATTTCTGTCCATGGTATTTGTGGTATTTGGGGGTTATTAGCGGTACCTCTCACTAATAGTGAAGCAAGCCTGTGGCCGCAACTATTGGGTATTGTCATGATATTTGGCTGGGTATTTATTACAAGCTTGATCCTTTGGTATGTTATTAAGTTACTCGTTGGTATTAGAATCACAGAGGAAGAAGAGTTTGCTGGTACAGACTTGGTAGAGTGCGGTATGGAAGCTTATCCAGAATTTACCTCAACAAAAGCTTAAAGAAGAGCATCGCAAAAAATTATTAGTAGAAATCTAGATAGGTATACCCATAACGAATCATTTTTAGGTGTAACTGAGTACCTAATCTGCAAACTCAGCTAATCCATTACCCATGATT
>NZ_JAPMOU010000057.1 GCF_028858535.1 Spartinivicinus poritis | reverse complement strand
GCATTTGTAGCGCTGAGAACACCTCCGCTACCAGGTAAGCTACTAAATATAGCTTAGGCATGATGATAATTAGGAAATGTTTTGACTATTGCATCCTTAGTTGTTTTTTCAACTTCAGACCATTGTTTTAACTCAATAATCACTGCAGAATCCTGAAAGTCTTTATTCCTTCCAGTCAGGATGAAGTCCACCCTTCTATTAGTGAGAGGGATATTGTACTCTATGGCTACTCTTGCAGAAGATGGTATTTCTGGATCAATTAATACTTGAAACATATATCGAAGAGAGTTTTCCCAAGATACAAACTCACTTTTTGGTGAATTTTTATTCAATTTTCTAAATACTTCATTTTCAATAATTTCGCCAATTCTATTTGAGCGAACATCATCAACAAATTCTTGCTTGGTAGCACTATAAACCAGCATTGTATTCCTTAATTCTTATAAATTAGTATACTTCTGTGAGTTGCCTTTAGCTTTACTCACGGGGTATTTCGCTTTATTACATTCTAGTTTTCTATGAGACTCTTTGATAGGATCCAATCCTAGCTGATCAAAAAGCATTATTAGATAAATTTGAATATCCGCCAGTTCATCTGCTGCAGCAGATAGCTGTTCTGGATTTAAATTTTTAGACTGCTCCTCTGTTAGCCACTGAAAAATTTCCAGTAACTCACCCGCCTCAGCACTTAGTGCCATCGCTAAGTTTTTTGGTGAATGAAACTTCTCCCACTCTCTCTCATTTACAAATTCACTCAACTTAACTTTTAAGCTTTCTAGTGATTCCATTTACAACTCCATTTTATTGAAAGTGATCATTTACAAATTATAATTAAGAATTTTACATCTCTATAGATCATTGCTACACCCACTTTAAACGGCAAGAGCATCTAATTGCACTTTCCATTCAACCATATGGCTAGCTGCTTTATTTAAATCACAATTTATTCTAGGCCACAAGTGAAAAGCTTTTCATTCCTAAAGGCATTAAACATACAAGGATTATTAGGCCAGTTGTTTAATCTGACAGCAGTCTTCTGGATATTTTGTACTCAGCGTTACTTCCTGGTGAACTCAATTATTGGATTCCAACCAGTATTATCCACAGCAGGTAGGATGAACTTAGAAATTATCTCTGCTTCGCTGAGCGACTTATTATTTATTGTTGAGGTGTTGGCTACCATCAGCGGTGTTCCTTATGTGCTTAACCACAGGAATGTGCATATTTCATCATTAAAAGACAGATTATGCATTAATATCAACCTGAAGACTAAAGCTGAGTGCATTATGCACATCAAATGATGTAGATACAGGCATAAAGTCATTACTCAACAACTATTTATATATTGTTATCCCTACTTAGCTTAATTTGACCTTTCCAGAACCACTCGCCAAAAGGATACTATTATATCTACAATTGGACTATACCTATAATAATAGCTACTATTATATCTATAAAGTAGCTTACAAGGTGATGTATGAAACGCTTATCTTTGCTGTCTCCTGCCGATATTCAGCAACAGCTAGCAGAGGCCATTCGTCAAAAGCGCAAAGCCATGAAGCTTTCACGTGAAGCACTGGCGGAAAAAAGTACTGTTCCCGCCCCCACGATTAAGAAGTTTGAAACTACAGGGCAAGTCTCGCTACGACAGTTTATTTTATTATGGCAGTGTGTTGATGATTTGGAGCGACTAGCTGAACTTTATAGAGTACAACCAATAAAGCCCCAAAGTATCGATGAGGTACTTGGTAAATGAGCAGCTTTAACCCAATCAATAAACTAGAGGTGTTTCGTCGACTAAGTAGCAATGAGAGAGTAGCTGTTGGCACTTTGGCTCAAAATGCTCAAGCTGTATTTTTTCAATACCATAGTGATTACTTGCAGCACTATGACAACCTCTCGCCATTTAACCTTCAGTTTGATAATAGTCTCCAGCAAGCACCAAAGTCACCTCATATGGGTTTACATGGTGTTTACGCTGACTCTCTACCTGATGACTGGGGTTTACTGTTAATGGATCGAGTTTTTCGTCAACACGGCATTCTACCTCATCAACTTACAGCAATGGACCGATTAGCATTTATTGGCAATCGGGGAATGGGTGCTTTGGAGTATGAACCTGTTTCTAGCTATCAGCCTGAACAAACAACTAGCCAGATTGATATTACCGAATTAGGCATACAAGCACAGGCTCTATTTGATGGCCAAACTACAGAGATACTTACCCAGCTGGCTAATGCGGGAAGCTCTGGTGGTGCACGACCAAAAGCACAAGTTTATTTAAACCCTGATAACTTAAAAAATGCCAGCACAATAGAAAAGGCTGGCTTCGACCCTTGGTTAGTTAAGTTTACCTCAGCCTCTTTAGCGCTAGGCCATGAGGAAGGGCTGTGTGAAGCTGCATACTTAACCCTGGCCGCAAAGGCAGGAATAGATGTACCAGAATGGCAATTAATCCACCCACCGAGCAGTTCTGGTGCAATAGCTTGGTTAGCATTGAAGCGCTTTGACTACTCACCAGAAAACGGGCGTTATCACCTTCATAGCCTATGTGGATTAGTAGATGCGGATTTTAGGATGCCGTCCATGGATTATGAAGACCTAATTAAAGTTAGTGCAGTGCTATGTAAAAGCCCTGCTGCTGGAAAAGCCCAGTTTCGCCGAGCAGTATTTAACCTATTTGCGTTAAATCAAGATGACCACAGTAAAAACTGGGCATTTTTGCAGGATGACCTTGGTCAATGGCAGCCTTCCCCTTTTTATGATGTAACCTTTAGCCCCGCTCCTCATGGTGAGCACAGTACTGCCTTTGGTGGTTTTGGTAAGACCCCTCCATTAAAAGTTATTCAACAATTAGCACGACAAGCTAATTTCGCAAGCTGGAAGCAAGCTCAAGAAGTGGTTACCGAGGTGGTTGACGCTTTATCCAAATGGAACGATGTAGCTAGCCAGCTGGGCATTTGTATAGAAACCAAACGCTTAATTAGCAAGCAGTTAAATGCTGTATGTAAGCAAAACCAAGCATTACTTGAGCCTTGATGTACTAGGAGAGTATCCAAAAGTAGGGGCTATGGGGTTACAGAGCCCCTACTTAATTCGAGAGCGTAACTCCTTAACTACCCCACCACTTTCTCACCAAACAACACCTTTAATTCTTCCTGCAAACGTCGTTTAGGCTTGTGTTCAACACGTATTCTTTCAATAAGCTTTTGCCATTCATTTAGGCGATTTAATTTTGTATAAAGTTTTCGCATTTTCCGTAAATAGCCAACAGCAGAAATATAAGAGTTCGCCTTTACCTCTGCTATTAGTGACTCAACTATATTGTCCCAAATAGTTATTGTAATATCAGGGTGCGTGTCTTTAACAGCTTCTGCCACATTTTGGCTTGTGTGATTATAACGGCTATAGAGTCGTCCCTTATTCGCTTTTTTGCTTTTTAAATAAAAATTAACTACGTCTTCATTACGCTGCTCTTTAATTGCTATGGAAATTAATACGTCATAGTTGGGAAAGTTTTCTTTATATTTTTTAACTAAAGGATATAGCACTTCTGGCTTAGGTAAAGGCCAATTCCTTTTAAGATTATTTTTAGCTATTACATCAGGGCGTTGCCCTGTTTCTAAATAGCCTAATATTTTGTTTCTCACTTCAGTCCAGCAGCCTGCTTTGGTACAAGCAGCTTGTAACTCCTCATAGGCTTCTAACGACGGCCTATCGAAAAAACTTTGTGCTCGGTATGCTGCTACTAAGTCATCCTGACTGTTTTGTGCAGCCATTTCACGCAGTAGGCTTTGCAACTTACTCGCTATTCCTGGCGCATCGTCTAATGTTTTATAAAAGCCATCAATACACCACTGACGAGCTTTTTTTATTTCACCTATAGCTAACAACTCATTTACTAAGTCTTGGTAATCTTGAGAAGATTCAACCTCTGCTTCCATTAGTGCTATCATTTTTTCATGTTGTCCACTCGCTTTTAACGAGTGTGTTACTGTTCTCAGTAGCTTCTTACGGTGATACTTTTTAGTAAAGTCATGTATAGAGGGTGGCATAGGAGTCGCTTTTAACCTTTTCATAAGACTGTCTACGACTTGTTGCCAATCAGCTGGAGTATATATCGGGCTTTCTAAAAACCCATTAGCATTTTCCAATAAGCCAATATCATCTTCTAACTGTCGTTCAATTACCCACAGCAATTGCTCCGAATGAGAAAGGCTTGACTCTGGAAGTGACTGGAGAACAACTTCCAAACATTGCCCAATTTCAAAAACAGTTTCACCTTCATCATTGGCCTGTTCAGCTTGTTGATGACATTGCTCCCATATGTACTCCCCAAGTTGTAATACATCATCCCCATGACCTTGTTTTAATAATGATGTCAATTGGGTTTTAACTGGAGAATAGTCTGGTATATTACTCTCATTATCCCAATGGTTGGACCAGGCATCTATTCGACTCAATTCTTTGATTTTTTTCCGCAGTCGTTTAACTTGCTGACTAACGTCACTATTACTAAAGCGATGGTTTTCTAGTATTAACTGCCTTATTTGAGGATGTTTATTGGTTATATCAATTAATAAGTCACACAAATCTGCATGAGTTTTTTTAACCAAAACCCTATACACTTGCACTTCATGGCCTGTTAATGTTTTTTCACATTCTCCCTCTAAATATAACTCAGCATCTTCCTCGATCTCATCATCAAGCTCATAATAAAGATCATTATCTTCAGTTAATAGCAGGATTTTTTTATGCTGCTTTAAATACTGACCAGCTTTTAAAATTAGGGCCACAGCGTGTTTACAGTTGTCATAGTATGGGCAGCTACACCCTGCAACTAATTCATTTTCATCATCTAAAAATACACGAGTAATATAAAGCTCACTTCCTTCAACCTCAGCAACTAACTCGTCATGTTCAGTAATGAAAATATCATCACTAACATAATTTATATAGCCTTTCCCTCGGCTAACAATGGTCGAGCCAGCCCACTCATATAAATCATCAATTGTTAACTTGCGTAAATATTTTTGAATATCTGACATGTATTATTTGATTCTTTTGTAGATAGAATAAAGTAAGCTCAACCTAAGTAAGGGGGTTATAACGACTCAACAAGCCATATCAACCCAACTCCAACTCTACTTCCTCTCCACCCTGCTCAGTCATAAACCGGTTCAACATACTAATGAATTCTTCGCCAGTGCTGTCACATACCCACTGCTGTTCGTTTGGTTGCTGTTTATTTGGTTGATAGTTAAAGTGAAATCCACCGCTTTTAGCTGCCAGCCATAGTTGTCGTAGTGCAGGCTGACGACTTAGGATAATCTGGCTGTGGTTTTCAAACTGCATGGTTAGCATACCGTTGCCAGACTCACAGTCGATATCAATTTCCAGCTCGTCGATGGCATCTTCAATTGCTACCATTAGTTCATCTAATAACTCGTTAAATTCTGCTTCTGTCATTCGTTTGTGACCTGTTTGATGAGACATCTAAATCGTTACCAGCCTGTTCTAGCCCATTGTACAAATTTGTTTAGTCGCTACCAGTTTAACTGTTTGAACATTAGCCGAGCTATAACAGACAGGGTATACTTTGCCGTCATTATTGTACTATTAGTGAGGGATATCCAATGCGCATTCTATTTGCTGTACTTCTGCTTACCTGGCTGGCTGGTTGCGGTCAAAAAGGACCTCTTTACTTACCAGATGAATCTGAGCAAGAATCTACAGAGTCTGTTAACCAATAAGCGATTTGATTAAGAAGCAATATGGATCACTTTTTTTACCGCGATGGCGAGTTATTTGCCGAAGATGTTCCGGTTACGGAGCTTGCTAAGCAGTATGGCACGCCCTGCTATGTCTACTCCCGTGCCACTCTGGAACGCCATTACACTGCCTATACCAAGGCGATGGGTGAACACCCCCATTTGATTTGCTATGCGGTAAAGGCCAACTCTAACCTGGCTGTTCTTAATGTTTTAGCAAAATTAGGTGCTGGCTTTGATATCGTTTCAGTAGGCGAGCTTGAGCGTGTCCTGGCTGCTGGCGGTGATCCTGCCAAAGTGGTTTTCTCTGGGGTAGCCAAGCAAGAGGCAGAAATTGCTCGTGCGCTTGAGGTCGGCATCCACTGTTTTAATGTGGAGTCTGAATTTGAGCTTGAGCGCATTCAAAAAGTCGCTGCACAGATGGATCAGCAAGCTGCTATCTCATTACGAATCAACCCAGATGTTGACGCTAAAACCCACCCCTATATTTCAACAGGGCTTAAAGAAAACAAGTTTGGTATTTCTTTTGATGACGCAATTTCTGTGTTTCAAAAGGCTGCCCAACTACCGAACCTGGAAATATTAGGTGTCGACTGTCATATTGGCTCACAATTAACTGAGATTGATCCATTTTTAGACGCCATGGATCGCCTATTATTTTTAGTGGATGAACTGGCCAAGCTGGGTATTAAGCTCAAACACCTCGACTTAGGTGGCGGCCTTGGAGTGCGTTACCAGCAGGAAATACCACCAGAGCCGGATACTTATGCCAAAGCGGTTATGGAAAAAATTCAGGGACGTAACCTCACCTTAGTATTTGAGCCAGGCCGCTCAATTGCTGCCAACGCAGGCATTTTAGTAACCCAAGTTGATATGCTGAAAGATAATGGCCACAAGCACTTTGCCATTGTAGATGCCGCCATGAACGACTTGATTCGCCCATCTCTATACAATGCCTGGCAAGACATTATTCAGGTAAAGCCAAGAACCGATGGCCTACAAGCCAACTTCGATATTGTTGGTCCTGTGTGTGAAACAGGTGATTTTCTAGGTAAAGGCCGAGAGCTTAACCTAAAACCAGGCGACTTACTGGCCGTTCGCTCAGCTGGTGCTTACGGTTTTGTTATGAGCTCCAATTACAACAGCCGTAACCGAGCAGCAGAAGTGATGGTAGATAAAGGCCAGCACCACTTAATACGGGCTAGAGAAACTTTTAGCCAGCAAATAGCAAACGAATATCTACTTCCTAACTAAGTAAAACTGGATATCTCTTGTAACCTTAACTAATGAGATATCCAGGCTTTAGATGCACATAGACTTACAACACCATGCTGTTACGTTTTACAAAAATGCACGGGCTTGGCAACGACTTTATGGTTGTCGATTTAGTCACCCAACACTGCAAACTCAATGAAGATTTAATTCGATCATTGGCTGATCGCCATCGTGGGATAGGTTTTGATCAACTACTCGTTGTGGAGCCCCCCAGCCAACCAAACAATGACTTCAAATACCGAATTTACAATGCAGATGGTGGCGAAGTAGAGCAATGCGGAAATGGAGCGCGCTGTTTTGCTCGTTTTGTGCTAGACAAAAAGTTAACAACCAAAAACCATATTAAGGTTGAAACACTGTCAGGTGATATAGAATTAATAGTAGAAGCCGATGGCAATATTACTGTAGATATGGGTATACCCAAGCTAGCACCAAGCAGAATTCCTTTTAATGCACCTCAACAGCAAGCGACTTATAAAGTACAAACTGTTGGCGGTGAAATAGAGTTAGGTGCTGCTTCAATGGGTAATCCTCATGCAGTGCTAGTAGTAGACTCTATCAATAACGCACCAGTTAACACGCTCGGGGCAGAGTTAGAGTCACACCCTGACTTTCCACAGCGAGTTAATGTTGGCTTTATGGAAGTGCTAAGCCGCCAGGAAATCAACTTGCGGGTGTTTGAACGTGGCGTAGGGGAAACTCAAGCTTGTGGTACTGGCGCTTGTGCGGCAGTTGTCGTTGGTTGTATTCAAGGCTTGCTGGATGAGCAGGTAACTGTGAATTTACCAGGCGGTAGTTTAACGATTCAGTGGCAAGGCGAAGGGCATAGTGTAAAAATGACAGGTCCTGCCTGCCGGGTATTTGAAGGTCAAATTAGGTTATGACAAAACCAACCAATAAGCTGGCGTTTTCGGAAGAAATCACCGAACAGCAGGTGGTTGCTTATCTCGAAGCTAACCCTAACTTCTTTCTGGACAACCCTGATTTACTGAAAACACTCATTGTTCCCCACCCTAGTGGTAAAGCAATTTCTTTATTGGAACATCAAGTTAATTTGTTCAGAAAAGAAAATAAAGAGCTGCATAAGCGCTTAAGTAATTTAATAGCCATCGCCCGAGAAAATGACCAACTTTTTGATAAAACCCGTCGGCTCATTATCAACTTACTAGCTGCCAATAGTTTGGAAGACATTCAAGTCATTATTGAGGAACACTTTAGAGAGCAGTTTAAAACAGATGCCTGCTGCTTACTTTATTTTGCTGATCAGCCTCTCAACACCCATGGCCGAACCCTGGCGTTAGCAGAAGCTAAAAAACAGTTAGGGGATATTCTAGATAGCACTAAGCCTATTACCGGTCTATTAAAGTTAGAGCAAAAACTTGTACTCTTCCCTGATCAAGCCCATCAGGTTGGCTCTGCTGCTGTGGTACCACTTTATCATCAACGACTATTGGGCATTTTGGCTATTGGTAGTGAAGATATGAATCACTTCCGCACTAGCAATGGCACATTATTTTTAACCCATATTGGTGAAGTGCTCAGCCAGCTGGTTTACCACTTTCAAGAACAATCCAGCTAACAAAGACTGTCAATTAACAAGAACAACCAACTAAGCGTGTTAAATCAAGTACTACAGGCATATTATAACTATCTGAGTATAGAGCGACAGCTGGCAAAACATACCCTTAATAATTACCAGCGCGATCTAAATAAGCTAGCAGCCTGGCTAGACAACCAGCAGTGCCTTAGCTGGGAGCAAATAACACCTCAACAACTCAGACACTATCTAAGCCAGTTAAAACATGATGGCTTAGATCACCGCTCAATACAGCGACACTTGTCCAGCATTCGCTCATTCTATAATTTTTATTGCAGTAAACACCCCTCGCTGCAAAACCCTACAGTTGCCTTACAAGCACCAAAAGCAGCTAAAAAACTACCTCAACTACTGGATGTTGACCAAGCTGCTCAATTGTTAAATACAACCCCTGACGACCCACTATTAATTAGAGATCATGCAATTTTAGAGCTTTTTTATTCATCAGGATTAAGGTTAAACGAGCTATCACAGCTTGACATTAGTGGCATTGATCTTAGCCAACAACAAACAACTGTGGTTGGTAAAGGTAATAAAACCCGACTGGTACCAATTGGTAGTTATGCCTGCACTTGTTTAAAAAAATGGCTGACAACCCGTGGCCAGTTAGCCAAACAAGGTGAAGCTGCTCTCTTTGTCTCAAAGCAGGGTAATAGAATTAGTAACCGTCAAATCCAAAACCGGGTAAAACATTTTGCTCAACTCATGGGGCTACCAGGCAACCTGCACCCTCATATGCTGCGCCATAGTTTTGCTACTCATTTATTAGAAGGAAGCGGTGACTTACGCGCTATACAGGAATTACTGGGCCACAGTGATATTAGCACTACACAAGTGTACACTCATGTAGATTTCAACCAATTAACCAACGTATACGACAGCAGCCACCCACGAGCCAGGCGTAAAAAATCCTCAACAAGCAGTAATCCTAATGACAATTAAAGCGATCACCTTTGATCTTGATGACACCCTATGGAATAACACACCTGTTTTACTAAAAGCTGAGCGAGCTGTTATCGAATGGCTGCTAGCTCAATTTCCCAACATAAATGATCACCATGATATAGATACAACCACTGGAGAGTTCAGAGAGTTTAAGGACCAAATAAAACAAGCCAACCCAGCCCTCACCCACCAAGTAACTAACTTAAGAAAGGTTGCACTTGAAGAGTTACTGGGCCAAGCTGGCTATACTGAACAGGCTACCAACGGTGCCGAACAAGCTATGGAAGTATTTCTCCATGCCCGCCACCAGGTTAATTACTTTGATTATGTGGAATCTGTATTAGCAGAATTAAACCAACAATATACCCTGGGCGTACTCACCAACGGTAACGTCAATATAAAACGCCTGTCGATAGGTGATTATTTCGATTTTGCCTTTTGTGCAGACGAACTAAACACCAGCAAACCAGATCCCGTATTTTTCCAAGCAGGTATTCAGGCAGCCAAAGTGCTTGCTGAAGAAATTGTACACATCGGCGACCATCCAGAATATGATGTTATTGGTGCCAAAGAAGTGGGACTAAAAGCCATCTGGTTTAACCCAGAGCAAAGCTCATGGGATTACCACATAAAACCCGATGCAGTGATTAGTTGTCTAAGTGAATTACCAAAAGCAATTAAAAGAATAAAAATATAATTTAGGGCACCTCTAAAAGCATTCTACTTAATAGCCCAAATACTTCATCAGGCCACAAAAAATATTATGCCGTTAAAATGTTGGCCTCGGATGTTAGATTATTCTGGTTAGTTTCGAAAACTCTAACCTTGAATAAAGTCACAAGACCGAAGCTAATTTATTCATTTTTAATTACCCGACTGAAATTAATTTTCTTTCTGCCCTGTCTTTAGGGTTGAGTCATTGATCAATGCTTAATTTAATGAAATTACTATGAGTAGTAGGAGTATATGATGAGTACACCAAAGAAAGTTTCAGGTACTGCTTTAGCTGTTGTTGCTGCGGGTTTATTTACTTTAGGTTCTCAAGTAGCAACTAGTGCTGAAGCCAGTCAGGTTCAATGCTGGGGTGTTAATAGCTGTAAAGGCCATAACGACTGTGCTACTGCAAGTAATGCCTGTAAAGGTCATGGTTCTTGTAAAGGCCAGGGTTACTTGAATATGTCTGCTGAAGAATGTGAAGCTAAAGGTGGTACGGTTAAAGAAGAAAAGTAATTTTTGAGAATAAATGGATTTGGTAATTATTAATAGTCCGTCATTATTGATAATGTCCAACGTCCATTTATCCCTCACTAGATATATCAACTGTTTCTATATCCACAATTATGGAGGCAACCCGAATGAATCGTCCTTTTTATGGTTTTGGCCTAGGGTTGCGCCATGACTATTATCAGGAAATTTTAGAAACCCAACCTAATGTTGATTGGTTTGAAATAATATCAGAAAACTATTTTGTTGCAGGTGGTAAACCACTGTATTATTTAGATGCTATTCGTGAGCAATACCCTCTAGCGATGCATGGAGTATCCCTTTCTATCGGCAGTACAGATCCTTTAAATCAAGATTATTTAACACAGCTAAAAAAATTAGCCAAAAGAATTAATCCTATTTTTATTTCTGATCATTTATGCTGGACAGGGGTTGATCATATAAACAGCCATGACTTATTACCTCTTCCTTATACAGAACAAACAATACAACATATTGTTTCTCGTATTCAATATGTACAAGAGTTTTTAGGCAGACAAATTTTATTAGAAAATTTATCCAGTTATGTCACTTTTGCTGATTCAAAAATGACTGAATGGGAGTTTATTAAGGAAATAGTGACACGAGCAGATTGCTATCTTTTGTTAGATATAAATAATATTTATGTGAGCGCTCGCAATCATCAGTTTAACCCAACAGAATACTTAAATGGTATTCCTGCTGAACGAGTGATGCAACATCATTTAGCTGGTCACAGCGACTATGGCGATTATGTTATTGATACCCATGACATGCCGGTCGTTGACAATGTATGGAGCCTCTATCAGGAAGCTGCTCAATTATATGGCCCTGTATCAACGATGATAGAGCGTGATGATAATCTGCCAGCTTTTTCAGAATTACTGGCTGAACTAAACCAAGCTAGAGCCATTGCAGGGCCTATTTATACAGACTATCAAGGTTATGCCAATGCTTGCTAATTTACAAAAAGAGTTTCTTGCATTTTTACAAGGCAAACCTAGTGAAGTTAAGCACCTGGTGACCACTGAAACACCAGGGCTAGCCATCTACAAAAATGCCTATAGTCAGCGTCTAAAAGAAGCGTTGGATACTGATTTCCCCTGTTTAGGTAAGTTATTGGGTGATGACTTATACAACCAGTTGATTGCTGACTATATAAAACAAATGTCTTCTACTGATCCATCCCTACGTTGGTTTGGTAGTAATATGCAATGTTTCTTAAAGCACCATCCTTTATTTTCTAAGCAGCCAATAGTAGTTGAGTTAGCAAACTGGGAATGGCAACTTAGAGCCGCTTTTGATGCTGCAAGTAGTGAGGTTATTGCTATTGAGCAGCTAGCTACAATTGCCCCAGATCAATGGTCGGCCATACAACTCAAGTTAGTTCCTAGCCTACAAGTACTCCAATATCAAACCAATGTGGTCAACATTTGGCAATCTCTTGAAGCAGACCATACACCACCTGCCGTTGTACAAAATACGTGCTATTGGCTGATATGGCGCAAAGAGCTAGTTACACAGTTTCGCTCTGTATTCAAAGATGAATGGCAGATTATCCAACTCATTATAGAAGGAGTTACCTTTGCCGAAGTTTGCGAACAGCTATGCCAGTGGCATTCCCCAGAGCAAGCCCCCCAAAGAGCAGCTCAGATTATCCAACAGTTGACCAATGACCAAGTAGTGATGTCTGTATGCTGAAATGGGATTTCAGTGCAGGCCTACTCCCCCTCTCTATTAGGTCAATAACAGTCTTTCTTATCAGCCTTCTAGCCTTCTTAAGTAACTAACTTTTCTCTACTGAAACATCATAAAAACCCAATATCTGAAGAAATTAACTATACTCGCTACCCTTGAGCAAACAGTTATTTGCAGCCAAAAGAGAGTAAGTAAAAACAAACATTGTTTTGGTATCCGTCTTGTCTTAAATTGAATGCTTGATTAATCACTATTAGCCTGATACCGTGTCGTATTATTCATAGAATAGTAATATTAGTACCACTCATTTTGCGAGTATGAAAAGGGGATTTTCGTTTACTTAAGGAGAGAAACAATAAATTATATGTTTCTGATCGGGGATGAGTAAATAAAGGCACAGATATTTGGGAACAACAGGGGGATAGACTACTACTGCCCCCCTCCTAAAATTGAGTATTGATAAGTCACTAAAGTAGAAGTAAAGCTAAAGATGCTACCTCATATTACTAGATTAGTAATATAACCTTTAAAGCTAACTTTACTAACTAACACTCATCACCATCCAATAAGCAAATATTTCTCATATTTTTTCCTCCAAAAAATAAACGATAAGCTACAACGAGTTAAGTATGGCATGTTACTTTTTAGTACACAATCTTTACTATAGCAAAAGCCTAAGCCTTGACAGCACATAACATTATTTCAAATCAATATACCAGCTATAGTTAAACTAAAAAACAGCTTAAGTTTGTTTATATTTACATACTTAAAATTTTATTTCTATTAGCCAAAATATAAGGCACTCTATTTTAAAACTGCCTAAAAATTATGTAAGCGCTGAGCATATGCTTAGTTGTTACTCAGAAGGAACTCATATGTCCAGTATTTATACAGAAAAGCTGTTGAGACAATTTGGCCATACAGACGGCTTGTTAAGTGGTGGAAATCTGGCTACTGGCTTAATCGTCTATTGCATTATTGCCACGACAGAAGGTTTTGGACGAGAAGGTATAGTTCTATCTACTTTTCTGCTATTTTTTCTATCTGCAATTTTAGAAATCCCTACAGGGTACTTAGGAGACCGTGTTGGCTGGAAGTTCTCAGTTCGACTAGGACTATTTTGTGACTTCATATCTACTTTATTTTTCGGTTTAACTATTTTTTTCGCTATACAGGGCTATTATATATTGATGCTATCTTTTTTAGTGTTGCGACAGCTGTTCAGCGCACTTAATGGAGCATTTACCAGTGGCTCGTACCAAGCAGCTTATCAACGTTGGTATCAAGAAAAGCTTGAGCAGAACACTATTAAAATCAGCGATGCCCCGCCTCTTTTTCTTGCCAGTTATAAGTACGGTATATGGATTCGCCTTGGACTACCCCTAATAGCACTAGGCATTGGCCTATTATTACAAACAGAGTTTTTTTCTCAGGTTTCGAAGGAATATATCGCCCTAGTTCCACTTGGAATGATACTGTATGTGCTATTAATTCAAATAGTAGTCTATTTTAAAATGGCTAAAGATCTAGACTTCAGCACTATCTCTATAAAAGAAGGCAACTCTACCAGTGACATAACCATAACAAAATTATTTCTATCTGCTCAGGCTACATTTCCAATTTTATGTACCTATGCATACTCACATATTTTCTTACAAGTCTGTAATCTATTCTTAGTCGGTGAGTCTTATTACTTATTTAAAGAAGCAAACTTACCAATGATCTTTGTTTGGGGCGGGGGTATGGGAGCCGCTGTAGTAATTACTTTTTTTGGTATAGCAATTTCTCGTTTTTTTATCCCCTGGCTTTCCAAACAAACTAAACTAAGGTCTATCCGCTGGTTAGGAACACTGTGCTTAAGTTTATTATCTGCAGTAGTAGCACTTACTTTTTATAGCAGTATATCAACAGTTGCCAAACTAGGATGTATTTTTTCAGTGATATTGGTTGCTTATCCAATCTCTTTTGCCTTGCGCGCCGAAATTACTTCTGATAGTCACCGTTTTGTGCCGGATGAGTTTAAAGCCAGCTGGTTTAGTGGCGGCTCCTTACTGGCTCGGCTAACCTACGCAATGATTGCAGGACTGATTCTAATTGCAGGCGTTCCTCATATGGGCATTTTCGTCATGATGTCAGTATTAGGCGTTATCGGTGCTTCACTTGCTTTTATTAACTATAAAAAAGGGGAAAATGTCAGCAAGTTTGAACGAGCCAGCTTAAAAAAATGCCTGGGCATGGTAGTAGGTATCATGTTTTTTATTACCAGCTTTTTGGTATTTTTAGGTGAAACCTGGTACTTCGTAAAGCATGCGACAGAAGCACAGCGTCAGCAAGACCAAATTATTGCAGAACAATATGCTGGACAGTTTGCGCATTTAGAAGAAACTTCTCAGGCCAACCAATTGCTTCATACCCTTCGTCAAAGGATAAATGTTGACTGTGTAGATATCAATACAAACTTGATACAACAAACCCATTGTAATACAAGCGAATCAACGTATTCTGTTTCTAGGGTTATTTATTACAACCCTCTACTTAAACAGGATCAACGAGGTACCATTACCGTTTACTTTAATGATTCCATTATTCACCAAAAAATCTTACACCACTTAATTATTGTAGCAGCTATTTATATTGCTTTTGTGCTTTTGGTATTTTCTATCACTTACCGAATTGTAAAACGTATTTGCAGTGAAGCCAAAATGGTTCTAGATGTGGCAATGGATAAATCATCAAGCAGCCCTAAAGAGAGAAGCGGAGAAGAACGCTATTTTATTGACGAGTTTGCCACCATGGCTGACAGGTTTAATGATTTTATTGAAAATGAAAAGCGCATGGCAAATCTACAAGGAATCAATCAAATAGCGGCACAGGTTGCCCATGATATTCGCTCTCCACTGACAGCCTTAGAAATGGTTGCTGAGCAATCCTTAGAAGTATTTCCTGAAAGAAACCGCATTATCTTTCGTCGCGCCATTGATAGCATCAATGACATTGCCAATGGCCTGCTAGTAGTGGAACGTGAGCAAAATGCTGATAAAGACCCAGCTAAACAACAAATTTCCAAGCAGCTATTATCTACTTTACTAGAAGAAGTAGTTTCAGAAAAACGAGTACAATACCGTCTCCAACCTGCAATAGAACTACAGTTACAAGTAGATAACGATGCTTATGGGTTATTTGCAAATATTCATGCTAATACCTTACGGCGAGTGCTGTCTAATTTAATTAATAACTCAGTAGAAGCCAAAGGAAATAAAAGCAGCATTAATATTCAACTAAGGCTTCAAGAGTTAAATAATAAGGCTGCTATTACGATCATTGATAATGGTCAAGGTATTCCAAATAAGCTCATTAATAACGTATTAAAGCGAGGGGTAAGTATAGGTAAACCTGGTAACACAGGTTTAGGTTTATCCCATGCCAAGACCACAATAGAATCATGGCAAGGACAGCTGGCTGTATGTTCTGAACCTAGTGTTGGCACTCAAATAACTATTATATTACCTCTACAAGCAACTCCTTCCTGGTTTTTGCCTTTATTAGTATTGCCTGCAAATTCACAAGTCATGATTCTAGACGATGATATCAGTATGCATCGTGTATGGCAGAGCCGTCTAGAATCCCTCCCTTTGACTGACTCGCGCATAGAGGTTAACTATTTCCTCAATGAGACACAGGCCATTGAATTTTACCAGAAAAAAATTAATCCCCACCGTCCCTTGTTGTTTTTATCAGATTACGAACTAATAGGTAAAGCTAAAACTGGGCTTGATATCATCGAGGCTCTGCAGATAGCTCAGCACAGTATTTTAGTGACCAGTCACTATAAAAGTAGCCATGTAATAGAGCGTTGTTCTCAACTAGGGATTAAAGTTTTACCAAAATCTCTCGCTAATTGGTTATCTATAGAGGTAAGCACATTAGCATCTGTTAATTATGATGCTGTGCATATTGAAGATAATAAAGGTATCCGTGTTTGCTGGGAGCTAGATGCTAAAATGCATCCAGCCAAACTACTATCATTGAAAAGCCCAATGGAGTTCGAGAGACATGCAGATCAAATCTCTAAAAATACACCCATTTATATTGATAATGAATTTATAGGAGAAGAAATAACAGGCTGTGAATGGGCAAAAACTTTATACGACAGAGGCTTTAAACGACTGATTTTAACTTCAGGTCTGATTCCAATAGACGCAAATGAAATGTATTGGTTTGAGTCAATTGGTGATAAACGCTCCCCCTGGGCAAAAGCAAGGGAGAGAAGCAGGCTATCTATTACTGTCGATTAAATTATTTTTTAACCCTATCTCAGCAATCACTGGTAAGTGGTCAGATCCAATATCTGGCCCTACCTTTATACTAATTACTCTTATTGTTTTGCTTAACAAAATATGGTCAATAGGAATTAAAGGTATTTTGCTTGGCCAACTAGGGAGCAAACCAACACCTGTGCGTGTAGACTTTAACTCAGCCGCATCAATAAGCTTTTTAAAGCTGTGTCCCCAAGGAGTTGTATTTAAATCACCCAATAATACTACGGGATCAG
This sequence comes from Spartinivicinus poritis, assembly GCF_028858535.1. Taxonomy (NCBI): domain Bacteria; kingdom Pseudomonadati; phylum Pseudomonadota; class Gammaproteobacteria; order Oceanospirillales; family Zooshikellaceae; genus Spartinivicinus; species Spartinivicinus poritis. Next base: position 12,584 of record NZ_JAPMOU010000057.1, on the reverse strand, counting down.
ACTGGTTTTTTAACCATAAGGAAATTTCTTCTAGCTGCAAATCACGAGAAATTGCCATGGATTGAGACATAGGTGGTACAGGGTGAGTAACCAACAGTTGAATTTTGTGCTGCTGCCAAATTAGAACGCCTGTAATTGAAGGCAGCTGATCAGGACCAAAATACTGAATTTGTAAGTTTTCAACAGGGTAGCGGCTAAACAAGGCAATACCAAATCCACCATTTCTTGGCTGTTCTAGTTTATATGGGTAAAGCTTCTCCAATTGTTTAAACGCTTGTGCCCACACAGGCGTATACTCTTCAACAGCAACAATATCTGGCTGCCGCTGTTGTAACCATTGCAGCAATAACGTTGTATTTGTATTGTTAAAATTAGCATTAATCTGAGCAACTGATAAGGCTGCAGAACTCTCTTTCACTATATTGTTGTCACTATTAGGCTGACTTTTATACAAATAAATAACCTCATAGTTTAGCCCAACCGTCATGATTGCAAGTCCAAAGCAGTGCCACTTCCTCACCAGACTAAACACGATTATTCCCGATATCGCTACAGCCAGATAATACCAACGGAAATGATTTATTAGATCAGCTAGCCAGTGATACTTCCCAAATAAGCCAATAAAGCTTACTAAACCAGCCAGAACCACTGCCAACAACAGCCACCTTAATATCCACACAACCTACTTGTCTCCGAAAGATGTTTCAAACCAAAACAGTAATTGTGTAAGTTTACATAAAAAATTATGCCTACACTCACTTTCTAGTGTATATCTTTTCAAGTTCTTGTGAGTTGGCTGCTAGATAAACAATTTCTGTGAGTCTTGACAAATATTACTAAAAACTGATGTGTTTAGATTGTCATCTGTTTAAGGCTAAAGCTAGTTAACAGGATTGATATTAATTGTAATTTTAATGATTTCTTACTCAAATTTAATGTTTGTTATTTATCTCTAAATCTGTATTACCTGATATTTTGAAATGATCATTAAAAGATTATTTAAATTACTCAATCTCAATTAAGTCGATTCTTTCAGAAATATACCTAGCTCGGATATATCTGAAATGGCTAGTACGTCATGGAAGGTTCATGGAAAGTAATTAGTAAATTGTAAGCAACAAAGGCTCCACACAAAAGAGAATGATCAATGAAGTGGCTAATATGATGACTCCTAAATTTGCAAAAACCTTATTATATAGTGCTTGTGTCATGGTGCTTACAGGTTGCCCAGGTGATGATGACGACAAACCCAATCCACCAGGCAATAAAAAACCTGTCGCAAAATTTTCTCATTCTTGTAGTGAACTAAGCTGTAGTTTTGATGCGAGTGCTAGCTCTGATCCAGATGGCAACATTACTCAGTATAGCTGGAATTTTGGTGACAGCATGAAAGGTGATGGCGCGACTGCAAACCATAGCTATAGCAGTGCAGGTAGTTACATGGTTACCCTAACGGTGACGGATAACAAAAATGCCACCGCAGAACATAAGCTAGAAGTGACCGTTAATACCACTCCAGATACCCCAGATGATGACGACGATGATGGAGATGGAGACGACCCTGTTGGCATGAATGAGTGTGAAAATTGGCAAAGCAAGCACCCTGAGTGGCTATGGTGTGATGACTTTGAAACCACGGTCTCCTTAACAGAAAAATACGGTAAAAACAGTGTTAAGCCTGGTAAGGATGCAAACTCACTACAACGAGTTGAAACTAACCCTGCCCATGGTAAATATGCTTTACGTTTAAAAGCAGATAGTGAAAGTAAAAATAGTGGTAGCTTTCGGCGTAATTTTGGCCGAGTCCCCTACAACAACTCTATAGACGATTTAGGCGCTAAGCCTTACTTTGACGAAAAAATTAATGAGGTATATTACCGTTTTTATGTGAAATACCCGAACAGTACTTCAGGCTGGCCAACTCATATTACAAGAGCATTTGGCGTTGCAGCAGGCTCTGATCAGTTTGGCCCACAAGCATTTGTCGCAACACTTTCACATGATAAATCCAAAACAGCCGTCGTTTCCGGAGAACCAAACCTACTAGCTTATAGTGGTTTTGATCCAAAAAATCCAGATTCCACATTAAAAACTACCAAGTGGGATGACATGGAAAATTTAACCCAGCTTGGTGAAAATACTGATCCATTGCCACCTGTGCCGCCACCTCCAACACCGCCAGAAAAGCCGACACTTAGTAATTTTGCGGTGAACCAAGTTGATGATGATATCCCACCGCCTCCGCCACCTCCTGGTGATCCAGAACCACCCTCCCCTCCTGTGCCACCAGATAAGCCAGACGGAGATGATAACAACCCTTTAAGTAAAGGCAAATGGCACTGTGTTATTGTACACCTTAAGCTGAATAGTACTACTCCATACAAAGCAAATGGTGTATATGAGATAGCAGTAGATGGAAAGCCCTACTCAAAATACACGCTAACTGATTTGAACTGGACAGGTAAATGGCGAGAATACGCGATTAACGGTATTCAGTTTGAAAACAGCTGGGCAATGGCGGAGCAAAACAGCCAGCAACCAACTAACAGCAGTTTGGCAACAACCAAACCCCAGGCAATGGAAGGGGAAATGGAGAGCTACCTGGATGCATTAGTCATCTCGAAAAAACCTGTAAGTTGTTTAGATACCAGCGATCCGGATGACCCAATGCCTCCACCGCCACCACCTGGCGACCCTGACAAACCCGACGATGATGACCCTGTACCACCGCCTCCTAAGCCACCAGGAGACGATGATGATGACGATACACCACCAGATATACCACCACCGCCGCCACCAGGTGATCCAGATAAACCGGATGATGATACGCCGCCGGACATTCCGCCGCCGCCACCTCCACCTGGCGACCCAGATAAGCCAGATGATGATGGCGATGATCCAGGCCCGGTACCTCCACCACCTACACCAGATGATGACGATGATGGTGATTTACCGGATGATATTCCACCACCACTACCGCCACCAACCGAAACGGTTAATTTATAACGTTTACAACGTCTTGACTAAGCCAGCTTTACAGCTGGCTTAGTTTTTTAAAGCTGCCGTTGAGTGTTGTCTATCACTGAAAAAGTAATATATTTAGCGATAAACCAGCTAATCAAAAAAATTACCAAACTAAAACAGCCCACAAACAATAGACTGACTTTTATAATGTGATTTCGAAAGCTATAAACTTTCTTAAACGCCTCTGCTTCATCGATTTCACTTAAAATAGCCCACTTTAAACCTGCAATAAAAACCGGGCTAAAGGCAGAAAGTACCGGTACTCCTCTATAATCTTCAAATATTTTATATCCCCTTTCACCAGCTAATGCGAGCTTTGCTCCTGGAGTAGTCACTGGTTGCAAACCGATAGAAGTATTTTTTGCTAAAATTTTATCAACGGTATGTTTTTCAACTCCAGCATTAATAAGCCCCTGCTCATATTTTTCAGGCGTTTCTATCAAAAACCGGCTAATACTTCGCATGGTAAAATCAGAGCCTACTAAATACGTTTCTCCTGTCTCTCCCAGCCCTGATTTACGCCACAACCGTCCATGAGTCATTATTAAATTAACTTTATCGACTGGCATCTGAAAAATTAATACACCTACTCTATTGTTATCATCATAAATAGGCGTAGCTATAAAGGCAGCAGGATCATCATATGATGGTACATAACTGGAAAAATCAGTTAAATATACAGCTCTTTGGCGGTCATTGGCTACTTTTTTAAAAGCTACAGCTATTGCAGAGTCAGCATATGGACCATCGATTAAAGATGTCGTATAATCCAGCTCTTTAGATACAGAATAAACAATATCACCCGTCTCATAATCAACTAAAAAAATATCATAGTAGCCAAACCGTTTTAAAAACTCTCTAATATGAGGATGATATTTAGCATGCACAGCTCCGTAGCCTGTATTATTATTTAAATTGACTAATTCATCCTTCTCTCTAACTGAAAACTTATTTGCTTTAATAAAAGCATACTGTAAAGTTATGGATTCAATGTCTAACAACTGGAACTGTGACTCTAACAGCTTTTCTTCACCACTATTACGACGCTTATATTCAGCATTATAATCCACTCGATAATACTGCAATAATTCAGTTTTAAACTGGTCAATATCATAAGCTTCGAGTTCTTGTGTATAACTCTTATAAGCATGTTTAAAATCTCGCATTGCGTTTATAATCATTCTATTATCGGCATAACTAATCACTTGATCATGAATCGTTTCAAAGTACTGTTCCACCTGCTGTTTTTTTATTTCTAAAATAGCGACCAACTGTTCTTTTGCTTGTTCCTCTATGGATATTCGTGCAGACTGATAGCTTTGATAAGCAAAAATAGCTGCCAATACCATAATTGGAATAAAAGTTACAACCATTATGGTTAATGTTATTTTAATGTGTATTTTTTTTATCATTAACGTTAAACAGTTATATCATCTTTTAACAACTACCCTTATACAGTACACCTTTTAAACATAGTGACTTCTCGGAAGAATAAGGCAGCATCGTAAGGGTAACTGAATGGATGCAGAAGGAACTAAGCACAACGACGCTATCGTGGAAAAGAACATTTTTACGCGTGTCCTGTAAGTGAGTTGACTTATTCTGTATGCCAAGCATATAAGAAAGTGTAAATGGTTTTAGCTAATAAGCAGCAAAAACATCAGAAAAATTTACGACAAATTCTGTCTAATAGTGTTATCATTACCACTAAAAGCCACTAATATATCAGTGATCTTCAAAACTAGTCACTTTTGTTACTGAGAGAAATTTTTAATAATTACTTATAGCCATCTCTGTAGGCTGATCGAGTCTTAAACAAAGCGGTGAACCATTATTATCGGTACCCTAAATATAACTCAGCTACTTACGAAGGTATAATCTATGCAAAACTTAAAGCATAAGGAAAGCCGTCAATTCTCACGTAAAAGCATTAAGTGGCCAGCAATAATTAAACATTCGGGTAATATATTTAGAGTAACTACCCTTAATATTTCTGAAGCAGGTGTTTTAGTAGAGTCACCCATCAAGCTTAGAATAGGGCAGCAAGTATCTCTTATGATTAAAGGACATCATAATGGAGATAAGATGACTATATATGCAAAATCTCAGATTAAGCATGTTGTTGTTAAGTTATATAACTTTCAGCTTGGAATAGAGTTTATTGAAATGTCAAAAGCAGCAAGGACATTTATTGCAAAATTTATAGAGGGTTTATAACAATCACTTTACTAACAATATACACTTTCACTCAGGCAATCTTCTTTCATCTCCTGCCTCTCCTTTCTATTAGCCCAATTATCATTCCAATAAAAAGCAAGCAGCAATATGTAAATATTTATGACACTATAAGAATACAACTGTCATACCTTCATAAAGAGATATAAATAACTTACTTATTTCCTCAGCGGATTCATTTAAAACTGTGAATTAGCATTCAATTTAACGGTGATTACTGATTGCTCATTAAAGCAAAGACATTGTAATTTAAATTAATCAAATATTGCAGTTAACAGGAAACCTCCTAATGAATAACTGGCTTAAGAGAATAGCATTCGCCTCTGGGCTATTATGCTCTGCAACGGCACTTGCTAGCCCAATCAACATTACTAATGGTGGGTTTGAAGCAGGCCAGGGCAATGATATTAGTGGTTGGTTCCACGAAGTTGGCCATCAGGTAGCCTATACGACCAACCAACTTATACATAATGGAACCCGTTATACTGCAGCTGAAGGCAATCGTTTTGCAGTGTTACCCGCTCATGCATCAATTCGAGCAGAGACTAACTGGAAAGTGGGTGACACAATTAGCTTTAAATGGCTCGCTTTAGAAGCTATCGACCCCACTTTTCAGCTTTTTGAAAATGGCCTTATTGTGACTAAAAGCATTGACCTTACTGGAGCTACAGGTACTTGGCATGAGTTCAGCTATACCTTTGAGGATGCTGTAGGCCAAAACAACTTGCCAAGCTTTATTGGCTTCCAAGGATTTGCCGATAATGTCTATCTAGATCAATCACTACTACTAGTGGATGATGTAAAAATTACACGAATTTCTGTTCCAGCGACTTTTGGTTTAGCATTATTAGGGTTAGGTTATTTAGTTGCCAGGCAGCGTCTATTAAGCTCAACATAAGTAAAATACAATAAAAAACAATGAGCAGTGAAGTGACACCATTTACTGCTCATTACTTCTTCAATTAGCGCCACCACTATTACAGCTACTCCCCTTATATAGCTATTTCGCTTCAACTTCCACAGTTCTTCCGCCTCGTCCGTTTCGAGTAAACGCCCTTAATTTAACAGGCCCAATTGCACTAAAAGGTTCTCTATAAATTTCTGAGCTGGCTGTTGGATCTGAACCATCTGTAGTATATCTAACAACAGTACCTGGCAAACTAATATTAACTGTCACCAGTCCATCTTCATTTAACATGGCGCCTGGTATGGGTAATCGATAGTGAAAACCACCAAATAGTCTATCAAGCTTAGTCAACTCAACTTGACCAACCCTATTAGCAAAACGATTCCAAGCCTGGTTATACAACTTAGTATTTATTTTTTTATCGCCAACCCAATTTGGTTTTTTAGCCCAGGCTCGTTCAGCCAAACCTAGTAACTTAGGCAATGCAAAATACTCTAATAAATGAGTAGTTTTCATGTTTTCACTCCACAACTGCCCTTGCAAACCCAGTATATAACTAGCATTTTTGTTCTTCAGACGCTGCTTATTTTCAAACTGATCAGGATGAATCACATTTCCCATTCTGTCTGTTTTAGCACTTTGAAATAAATCTAAAGGTACAAATTGATAAGGTGACTCGGTATTCGTAAAATTGGCCCAGTAATAGCCTGGCTCTGAAGGGTATTTTTCATAGGCCAAGTCAAAGTACAAGTTGGTTGCATTAGCCAATACTACCGGGTATTGTTTGTTAGCAAGTTTATAAGCATTATCTTCATCCCCCCAACCCCAGACATTATTCCACACATAGGGAGTTAATTTACCTCCCATATAAAAAGGGTTAACTCGCTTAGCACCATAACCATTTTCTCCTAATCGAGTAAAAGCAAGTTCTTCCCAGCCAGCCACTTTTAAATTATATTTAGCATAAATATTACTTATCCGATGTATAAAATACTGTTTTAATAAGGCCACATGAGCCAAACTCATATTTTTCGTTTGCATTAGCTGCTGACATATAGGGGACTTTTGCCATACACCTTGAGGCACTTCATCTCCCCCAATATGCACACTTGTTAGTTCTGCATTAGCCTGTCCATATAGCTCTTTTATTTCTTTCAATACCTTTTCTACAAAGGTATAAGTAGATGGTAAACATACATTAATAACATTATCTTTCCATCCTTGCACAGACTGATAGCTTGATTGATCAGCTAAGTCAGATAACAAATATTTACTTGCCAGCTCATTTTGCCGCTTAGTCAAACGTCTATAACGCGTCTCCATTGACTTAATAGCAGCTCTAGCATGGCCTGGTAAGTCAATTTCAGGTATTACCCTAATATGATGGGCTTTAGCAAACTTTAAAAGTTTAATAAAATCAGCAGCTGAATAAAAGCCACTTCCTTGATTTATGTCAGGAAATGGCCCTGAACCAAAAGACGGCAAAATATATTCTTCTTCTGTTGTAGTATGTCCTCTACGCCCTCCTACTTGAGTTAACTCCTCTAACCCCTTGATTTCAAGTCGCCATCCTTCATCATCAGTTAAGTGCAGGTGCAAGCGATTTAATTTATAATAAGCCATTACCTGAATCAGTTTTTTTACTTCAGCTATCGGTTGAAAATGCCTGGCCACGTCGAGATGAAGCCCTCGATAGAGAAACCTTGGATAGTCTTTTATAGACATTCCGGGAAGATCTATTAATACTTCATCTGCACTATTGATATCAAACTGAGCTAACAATGTTTGCACACCATAAAAAATACCCTGATTAGTATTTGCAACAATCTGGACTCCTTGATCAGTTATTGTAAGGTGATATCCCTCACTGTGGATGCCCTCTAGATCATTCGCAGATTCAGTTGCTAGCTGCAACACAATATCAGATGTTGTAGGCTTAACTGAATTTACTACCTGTGGTTGGTAGCCTAAAATTATCGTCAACTGCTTAGCTAAGACGTCAGCTTCACTTGTTAGGTTTTTACTAGTGATAATTCTAATTGGCGCATTTGGCTGCCAGTTCAACTCAAGTTTTTTAACCTCAACAGGCTCTGGTATCACCACCGATAACCGCTCTTTTGGTAAAAGTTGAAGTCTTTTATTATTTTTAAAATGCCATTTAGTTGTAGCTAGCGGCCAAATATCTGCTTTTATTCGATTCCACTGTTTAGGTTCACTAGGCTTAATAAACTCAACCTCAGGTAATACCTCTATATGCTCTTCTCCCTTATCTGGGTTAGTATAAACAATATAAAAACCTGCTGGTTTATCGGTATGATTAACTGCCCAAAAACTAGCATCAAATGGAATAGTTATGCTTTTACCAGAACCTAATGATTTAGGTTTCACTCCAGGTGTTATTTTATGGAGGTCACCATTAACATGGTGTATTTCAACAAAATCAGGATATGAACCGACTTTCACAGTCCTTGCAAAATTGAAATAAATCTCCCAGCCTTTAGCAGGTAGCAGCTCTTTACTATCATTTTTAATAACTAACTGAGAGCGAAAGCTATTGGCTCCATCTTGATAATTATCTAATATTTGCCAACTAACATTTAATTGATGACCAGGAGGTAATGCATAAGCCAGAGAACCTGACAGCATAGTGATCATAATATATTGAAGTATCTTCATAATTAGCATTCCTTTGCTTTAGAGTACCTCTAATTATAGCTAAACACATAAGGAAAGTTCTGCAAAACTTAGACTAAAGGCTCGCTTTCTCTAATTCAAATCGATCCAATATACTACCAATAACGCCCGCTGAGCATAACTCAAAATATCTATTATTAAAACTATCGACTACGCTCTTAGGTGTATATTGCTTTGATAACCCCACATAGTAATATAGTTTTTTATATGAGCCAGCATAGCGTATTCTTTCAAGATTATTATTTTTGATAATTTCAAACCCAACAGCCTTGTTTGAAAAAACACTTTCTATAACTCTACCCTTATCTAGCATTTTAAACAACCCAATATCATCAGGTAAAAAGGTGATTTTTATTGGAAAAATCTCTTGTTTTAACATTTGAGATTTAATTGTTTCAAGAGTATAAGAAGTGTTTGAGGGGCCGTATACTCCTACTTGATATCCTGCAATATTGCTTAATTCCTGATAATTGAGATTATCATTTTTTCTAACAAAGAAGCCATATTGGGTTTCTATTATAGGTGAACTAAAATAAAGCCATTTTTCTCTAACTTTATTTTTTCCAATCATAAACAGCCCATTGACTTTTCCTTTTTTTGCTTCTTCTTGAGCTCTACGCCAAGGGAGTAGTCTTATCGTACAAGAGATTTGCATTTTATTACAAACAGCCCTTATAATTTCAGCCCCAGCCCCTTCCACACGACCTTGCTTTTCATAACTAAATGGCGGAAAGTCCTGAGTATTAAAACTTAGCGTGTCTCCGCCTGCTTCATTATGCAAAGTGGCGACTAGTATTAGTATCACCAAACATAAACTGCATAATTTCATAATATCTCAAACCACGTTACTCTAACGAGGCCGCCTCCATATGAAATTTCGACAATATTTCTTGAAGCTTACCACTTTTGTGCAATTCTGTTAGCCCATGATTAAATTTATCAACTAGCTTTTTATCTGTATATTTTTTACTAAACCCAATAAAGTACTTAAGCTTTTTTTGTGCTCCAGCGTATCGAATATTTTTTAATTTCACTTGATTAATTATTGCCAAACCTACATCTTTATTAGAATATACCCCTTTAAGATTTCGGTTTGGATCGTCTAACATTTTAAATATATTAACATCATCAGATACCATTTTTATATCAATAGGTTTTATCCCCTTTGAAGCCATAGACTCCTTTATTTTATTCAATGAGTTAGACGTGTTTGACGGGCCAAAAACCCCAATTTTATACCCAGCAATATCCTTGCTATCCAAATAAGTAAGGTTATTATTTTTTCTGACAAAAAATCCATATTCAGTCTGCATTAAAGGCGGGGAGTAATATAACCATTCAGCTCTAGCTTTATTCCAGCCAATCACAAACATAGCATTTGCATTACCATTTTTTACTTCGTTTTGAGCTCTACGCCATGGTAACAAGTTAAACTTACAGCTAAACCCCTGCATATCACATACCGTTCTGATTACTTCAGCTGCAGGTCCTTCTACAACATTATTGATTTCGTAGTTGAATGGTGGAAAATCTTGTGTATTAAAAATCAGTGTATTTGCTTGCGCAGAGGCGACTGAAAGTGTTGTAATAATAAATAATATTGATGCTATCTTATACATTAGGATACCCTCTCATCTACACCCTTCGCACTGGATATAACTGTCTACAAATCCATATGCAACCAGCATTCATTTGAAAAAGTTACTCGATATAATGCTAGATGAAAAAGCTGGTTTATGTCAGATAAGTGATATCCGACCGACTCACATCAACAAACTCACTCATAAGCAGACTTTTTTAAAATAAACAATAATCCATTATCAGTTTTTTGATTATGGAGCAACTCATATAGAGTTGCCTATTTACCAACCTGAAACAAGTAAAAAATACGTACAAGCTCTTTACATACCATTCTAAACCGATATAATCCACGCGCCAGAAAATGCTATCTTCACCATAAGGAATGAGTTGGGTGAAACGGTCCATACAAGAAAAATCCCAGAAACAGTAGAATTAGCAAGCGGCAACGGTTATTTTTCAAGTAGCTCTTATACAATTGCTTTTGCCAAAAAAGGTTATCAACAGCAGAGTATTATGATTACCAGCACAGATGGTTGGTATTTTGGCAATTTATTTCTTGGTGGTTTAATAGGTATGCTTATTGTTGACCCTTTGACTGGTGCAATGTTTAAACTCCAAGATACTGCACAAGTTGACTTAATTGCTACCAGTTATCAGTCTAACAATAGACTTGATAAGACGTTACAAGTTGTTTCTCTAAACAATCTTCCAGAAGAGTATCGCTCTAAATTAGTTAAGATAAATTAATTTTTAAAAAACCTCGGCTATTCATATATCCTTGGTATAAGGTATATATGAATAGCCATGAAAAAAATTATACGTAATTTTCTGATTTTATTAGAAGTTAATGTACCGAGTGATCGCCTGTTCTCCCTGACTCAATTTCCTGAATTGTGCCGCCTGAATTAAGGAATTCTTCTATTTGTTTCTCTATTACTTCCCTTACTTTCCTTCTTGATTGAACCGTATAAGTTTCAGCATCTCCTCCTATGCTACCCCAATCACCTTCAGTTCGCTTTTTTGGTGTAGAGCCTTGTTCTCTTGCCATAATTATTTATACCTCATGTATTTATAACCAAACATCCTAAAACTGAATAGACGGTTTTTTACTCCTCTTTCAGACGCCATTAAATACATTTATAGCTCAATGAATAATTAAGAAAAGGAAAAATATTTAATTATTTAGTTTTTTTTCACCTTAATAGCAATATATATCCAAGCGAAACGTCATTTATAATGATCTAGTGTTATATAAATAGTAAAGTTAATAGCCATAAATTCAGCCAATCCCTTACCTTTCAGTGACTTACATAAATAGACTAATTTAATTTCTAATTTTTCCTCCTTATCACCTAGCATATATTTTTTTATCTTGTTTTTCAGTTAGTTACAAAACACTACCAAATAATGACGCAATTAATACCTCTCTAAACAATCAAAGAATTTTTCCTATAGTTATTCAAAAACAGCTCTAACTTAATATTTTTGCTAACTATCGCATTTTTATAGGTCTCTTGTAGTCAATATTTAGACAATTTTATAACCTAAAATCTTTCACCTTGTATTGTGACAATTATTCGACGACTCCCACCATGATTACGATGCTCTCCCAAATAAATACCTTGCCAGGAGCCCAACGCTAACAACCCTCTACTTACCGGGACTGTTATACTAGCCCCTAGTAAACTGGCTTTAATATGTGCGGGCATGTCATCAGGACCTTCGTAGGTGTGCTGATAATAAGCAGCATTCTCCGGTACAAAGTGATTAAAATGGGCCTCAAAATCACTTCTTACAGTTGGATCTGCATTTTCATTAATAGTTAAAGATGCCGATGTATGCATAATGAAAAAGTGGGCTAAACCTATTTTTAATTCACTTATTTCTGTTAATTTTTTAACCAACTCATCAGTAATAAGATGAAAGCCTCGCTGCTTTGGCGTTAACTGTATAGTCTTTTGAAACCAAGTCATCAAGATACCCTCCTATGCAATAACTTATCTTCAGTCAACTATACATCAGTTGCCCTAGAAATAGAAAAGCTCCCAAAGGGAGCCTTTCTATTTTTATATACCAGTCGCGAATCATTTCTAGGTTCAATAATACAGCATCATGTGTATAATCCACTGTTATGAGAGGATTT